>JBBRFP010000103.1:0-6767 GCA_038241465.1 Cytophagales bacterium
GTTTGGCAAGTACGAAGATGTACCCAGTTATCGCCGGTCTTTATGCATTCATCACAGACGTGTTCTCTTTCCTTTAGAACAGTCTTCCATTCACTTAAATGCGAGCACAATATAGAGTTTGTTTGGGGCTTAACCCAATGACGTTTTCAAAACTTCAAATCACCAGGCGTAAACTGTGCCTTATATTTTCTAATGGTGCTCCTTATCAACAATCCACCAACCATTCCAGGCAAAATCCACAACACAAAGTTTAACTGTCCAATGTAAAAGTTAACAACCACAAAAGCTGTAACCGCTGCTATATAACTTCCGCCCATGCTTGCAATATGACCGTACCACCAATGCATTTTCTCAGGTGGTGGTCCGAAAAAGTTTTTAAGATCCTGATAAAGAAACGATGAGCCTACCGCTCCAAAAACAAGTCCAACAATTCCCATGAATTCACCTTGTATTAATACATATCCTCCCCATAAGAACAAAAAAACGATAAATATTCCTGACACTCCCGTAATGATCCAGTCAACATAATTGGGTTTCTGACCAGCGCTTAGATTTTTCAAATACAGAATTCTATAACCGCGCACGGTCATATAATAACTGAAGAATGCAACCATTAATAAGAACGTCTTCGTGTGTCCGAGGGCGAGAGCGAGAGCTCCAATAAAGACGATGGTCATCGACCAGAAGTAAGCTTTGCCAAAGTTGCGATGGGTCTTCCCTCCTTTTTTGGTGAGCATTGCTCCAAGGCCGGTAATAAGTGCGAGCGTTCCACCTGCAATGTGTATCACAAGCATCACTTTCAGGAATGGTTCTATCTGATTCATATCCCGAATGTCAGTTAAACTGACCGGTGAAAAAATAAAAATCAACTGAGTTGGCACCTTTGCCAACTCAGTTGTTGAAAAGTCAGGATGCCATTACTGTCTTACTTCCAATCCATGCGCATACCGCAGGATATTCTGTATCGCGGCGTCAGAGGGTTCCAGTTGTGCCTTGTCCATAGTAGTCTTCGTAAGCATCAGCTCCCGGTAGATCCGTTGCAATTCCAGGTCAAGGGAAAGCGTACGATTAATCTCCAGTGTTTCCTCCTCTGTGGTCTCTTGGTAAATAAACCTGATCAGGTCGTTTTGGGTAAACGTTTTGGTCATAGGCATATTGGGTTTTGGTCATTTTCTTTCTCAGGTTAATGAGTGCATAGCGCATACGTCCCAGGGCGGTGTTAATGCTCACGCCGGTTTTGTCGGCGATATCCTGAAAACTCATGTCCATGTAATGGCGCATGATTAGCACTTGCTTTTGCTCGGCAGGAAGCTCCTTGATAAAATCACGTAGGCGAGTTTGGGTGTCCTGTGTGATTTGCTTCTGTTCAGCCGAATCTTCTGCAAATTCCATTGAATTGAAGACTCCACTGCCGTCTTCAAGAACGATCTCAGGGTAGCGTCTATTGCGGCGAAAAGCATCTATTGCAAGATTATGTGCAATGCGGCTTAACCACGGCAAAAACTTGCCTTCTTCATTGTACCGTCCACCTTTTATAGTGTTTACGGCCTTAATAAAAGTTTCCTGAAGCAGGTCTTCTGCTTTGTACCGGTCTTTTACAATAAAGTAAATGGCCGTGTATATACGAGATTTGTGGCGATGGAGGAGCACTGTAAAAGCCTCTTCGTTACCTTGTTGATAAAGCGACACTAATTGGCTGTCGCTGGATCGATTGTCTATCATTCTGTCTCACGATTATGGTAACGTAGAGCTCTATATCGATAGTGTGGCGGGTTTGTTTTTATTATTTGTAGAATGAAAAGGTAGAAATATTTCTGTAAGTGGCAAAATTTTAGAGAAAATTCTTGCCTTCTATGTATTTTCTTATCCTATTTGCCCAATATATTTCGTATAGTCACTAATTATGCCTGTGAGCAAGAAGAAAATAATAAAAGGCCTCGACACCTTGTCCGACGAATTGAAGGAATTACTCGCCGAACAATATCCCGACGGGTATGAGAACAGCATCACCCGTATTAACAATGCAAAGAAAGAGCCAATCTTTGTATTTCCTTTGGAAACAGAGGATGCCACCTACCTCGTAAAGGTCCCAGCCACCAAAAACAGCGATGGGGGCTATGACGTGGAATCCAAACCAAAAGAACAGGAAGAGTTCGCACCTGCAGAAAAGGGTGGTGGTGACGATGATGACTTTGGATCAAATGATGACTTTGATGGCGGTGATTTCGATGCAGCTGATGATGATAGCGGTGGCGGTACCAAAGAGCCGGGCTATGATCCGGATTTTGACAACTAGTCGTTTGATTTGTTGATGCCGACAACGATGTATAAGCAAATCTCCAGGTAAAAAAATAGCTGGGCTTTTGAACACTACCGCTTCCGGTGGTGTTCTGTTTTTTGGGCAATCCCGATCCATCTGGACTTTACTTTTTGGCTGCACTTAGCTTCAGGATAATCCTTAACTTTGCATTTTATTTGATGAACCCTATCTCGCCCGATTCATATTTAGACGACCTCGATCCCAAAAAGTTCATTATTATTAAGCGCGCAAGGGTTAATAATCTGAAAAACCTGAGTGTAGCTATTCCCAGAAATAAACTAGTGGTAGTGACCGGTCTGTCCGGTTCAGGCAAATCATCGCTTGCATTCGATACGCTCTTTGCAGAAGGTCAGCGAATGTACGTCGAGAGCTTGAGTTCTTATGCGCGCCAGTTTTTGGGAAGAATGGAAAAACCTGATGTCGATTACATAAAAGGAGTTTCGCCGGCGATCGCCATTGAGCAAAAGGTTAACACCCGTAATCCCCGTTCTACGGTCGGTACTACCACCGAGGTTTATGACTATCTGAAACTTCTTTTTGCCCGGATCGGCAAAACCTTTTCACCGATCAGCGGAAGGGAAGTAAAGCGGGATACAGTCAGTGATGTGATTGACGCCATCAATAAGGAAAAAGAAGGGACAAAGATCATGATCGCTTGTCCCCTAAGAATTGAAAAGGGTCGCAAACTTGAAGACGAACTAAACTTGCTGTTAAGCAAAGGGTTTGCCCGTGTACTTATCGATGGTGAAGTCCGGTTTTTGGAAGACCTGCTCTCTGCATCGGCGGCAGCAAAGGGAGAGGCAAAAAAGAAAAAAACTAAATCAGGCAATGATCCTGAGATCCTGATTGATCGCGCTGCAGTGAATGCCTCGGATGAGGATCTTACATTCAGATTATCGGACTCTGTTCAAACAGCTTTCTTCGAGGGTCATGGTGATTGCCATGTATACATTGAAGGTAAGGATACGCTTCATTTCTCTGATCGTTTTGAGTTGGATGATATTACGTTTACTGAGCCTTCGATAAATTTTTTCAGTTTCAACAATCCTTTCGGTGCGTGTCAAACCTGTGAGGGGTTCGGAAAAGTTCTGGGTATTGATGAAGATCTTGTTATTCCCGATAAAAGCCTGTCGTTATATGAAGGTGCCATCGCTCCATGGAGAACAGAGACGATGGGGGAATGGCAGAAGCCGTGGTTGCGAGCCGGCGTGAAGTATGATTTCCCAATTCATCGTGCGTACAACGACTTGACGCAAAAAGAACGAAATCTCCTTTGGAATGGAAACAAAGACCTCGAAGGAATTCACTCGTTCTTCAAACATCTTGAGTCTAAAACTTATAAAATTCAATATCGTGTCTTGCTGTCACGCTATCGCGGACGCACAACATGTCCTGATTGTCGCGGTACGCGTTTGCGCAAAGATGCTGCGTATGTAAAGATCGCAAACACATCCATCACCGATCTTGTTCTTCTTCCCATTGAAGACGCCTTGGAGTTTTTTGAAAATCTCAAGATTGAAACTTACGATCAAAAAGTTGCGGATCGTATTCTTACAGAAATCAAATACAGGCTTGAGTACATGGTAAAGGTTGGGCTGGGATACTTAACTCTTAACCGTCTTACCAATTCATTATCCGGTGGAGAGTTCCAGCGCATTAAACTCGCCACTTCGCTAGGAAGTGCTCTTGTTGGCTCCATGTACATTCTTGATGAACCAAGCATCGGTCTTCATCCAAAGGATACTGCAAGAATGGTGGAGGTGCTGAAATCCCTTCGTGACCTGGGTAACACTGTCATCGTTGTTGAGCATGAAGAAGAAATCATGCGGGCAGCTGACCAGATTATTGATATAGGGCCCGATGCAGGCTCGCATGGCGGACTTCTTGTTTTTCAGGGGACGATCGCCGACATAAACGCAACAACCGATACGCATACAGCAGATTATCTGAGTGGGAAGGAGAAGATTGCTGTTCCAAAACAGAGAAGAAAGTGGAAAGATTCCGTTACCGTCAGCGGTGCGCGTGAGAACAATTTAAAGAATCTAAAAGTAAAATTTCCGCTTGGTGCACTAACGGTAATTACTGGCATCAGTGGATCAGGGAAATCGACACTTGTTAAAAAATTATTGTACCCAGCATTGGGACGGATGCATGGTTCGGTTGCTGAGACACCCGGAAAATATGATAAGCTGGAAGGTGACGTTCATAAAATCACGCAGGTTGAATACGTTGATCAGAATCCTATAGGAAAATCTTCACGATCAAATCCCATCAGTTATGTGAAAGCCTATGACGCTATCCGTCAGTTGTATGCTGATCAGCCTCTGTCAAAACAACGTGGTTATAAGCCATCCCATTTTTCTTTCAATGTTGATGGAGGTCGTTGCGAAAACTGCGAGGGTGAGGGTGAAATCAAGGTAGAAATGCAATTCATGGCAGATATCTACCTTAAATGTGAGGTTTGTTACGGTAAACGTTTTAAACAGGAAGTTCTGGAGGTGGAACACAACGGCAAAACCATTTCCGATGTGCTGGACATGACAGTAGAAGAAGCACAGGGTTTTTTTTCTGATAAAAAACCAATTCTCGAAAAGATTCAGCCACTATTTCATGTTGGGTTGGGCTATGTGAAGCTTGGTCAATCTTCCAATTCATTGAGTGGTGGTGAAGCGCAGCGGGTGAAGCTTGCTTCATTCCTTGGAAAAAATTCTCCTGACGGACATATCCTTTTCATTTTTGATGAGCCCACAACAGGGTTACACTTTCATGACATTTCAAAATTATTGAAGGCGATCAATGCACTTGTTGATGAAGGGCATTCTGTAATTATTATTGAGCACAATCTTGAGATCATTAAGTGTGCCGACTGGATCATTGATCTTGGACCTGAAGCCGGAGATAAAAAGGGTGGCTTTATTGTTTTTGAAGGAACGCCGGAGGAGATGGCGAAGAAGGGAACGGGGTATACGGCGGAGTATTTGAAGGGAAAATTGTAATCAGTGTCAGTAATCTGTCTTCGGAAAATTAGGTTCGAAAAAACAAACGTTTAAACCAACACACACTAACTACTGATTACCAATAATTACCAATCACTGAACACTTTCTTTACATCAAGCGGACACTGGTTCTTCCCTCAATGCCCTCCTCAAAATCTTCCCCACGTTCGTTTTAGGAAGTTCTTTAATAAACTCAATAAACTTAGGCCGCTTATATCCTGTAAGATTTTCTTTACAGAATTCCTTGATCTCTTCCTCCGTTAACGATTCATCTTTTTTCACTACAAAGATTTTCACCGCTTCCGTGCATTGAGGATCGGGTACGCCAATCGCAGCAACCTCAAGAACTTTCGGATGAGCCGCAATCACCCCTTCTATCTCATTAGGATATACATTGAATCCTGAAACGAGGATCATATCTTTTTTGCGATCTACAATTTTCAAATAGCCTTCTTCGTCCATCACTGCAACATCCCCTGTTTTAAACCACCCTTCAGGATGAAAAACCTTCGAATTGTCTTTTTGCCAATAACCTTTGAATACTTGTGGGCCCCTTGCACATAGCTCACCCGGTTCGCCAAGGGGCACAACATTTCCGTCATCATCCATCAATTGTATTTCCGTACTTGGGATGGGAATACCAATGCTCCCCATTCTTTCTCTGCCCGCTATCTGATATGTTAAAACAGGAGATGTTTCACTTAATCCATATCCCTCACTGATTGTAATACCGGTTTTGTCCAACCATCTTTTGAAAACAACCTCTTGAAGAGCCATGCCTCCCGCACTGCAACCCTTCAGCTCTGATAAATTGATATCAGAAAAATTTGGTTGATTAAGCAACGCATTATACAGTGTATTCACGCCGATCATTGTGTGAAAAGGCTTCTTAAGAATTTTAATAAATCCTTGAAAATCACGTGGATTTGTGATTAATCGATTATTCAATCCTGTGGTAAGGAACACGAAAATTCCTGTCAATGCATAGATGTGATAAAGCGGCAAAGGAATAACAGCAACATCTCCTGGCACTAGCGGACCTTTACCTGTATTTTTTAAAAGGGGCTCCACTTGCCAGACATTTGACATTACATTGATGTGTGTAAGCTCCGCTCCCTTTGAAAGGCCCGTTGTTCCACCGGTGTATTGAAGAAACGCTGTGTCTGTCTTTTTTATGCTTACAGGCCTGAAAGCTGATACCGCACCTTTTGAAAGCGCTGTTGAGAATGAGATGGCGCTAGGTAAATTATAGGGCGCTACCATTTTCTTAACTTTTTTTACAACAAAATTTGTCAGGATCTTTTTAAATCCGCCAAGCAAATCACCAACCTCCGTTACGATGACCGTCTTTATCGCGGTTTGATTAATTACTTTCTCAAGATTATGCGCAAAGTTCGCAAGGATGACAATCGCTATGGCGCCACTGTCTTTAAACTGATGCTCCATTTCTC
>JBBRFP010000104.1:0-6718 GCA_038241465.1 Cytophagales bacterium
GCTAATCTACTACTGAATCGAGAAATTACCAATGAAGATCTTAGCGATTTATCAACAAAAATATGAATAAGTACATCCAAAGAACCCCTAGGAAGTGCCAGTAGGTTGTACACATTTCCATCTGGGCCATGTTTTTGGAATTTATCCGGAGTTTGATGGCCGAATTCAGCACAATCAACAGAAAGACCACAGCGCTTATGATGTGCGCTCCATGGAGACCTGTGATCACATACAAGAATGATCCGGAGGGGTTTCCTACAAGGTGGATACTGTGCTTCACCAGCTCTCCCCATGCCATGAATTGCCCTACAAGGAATGCAACGGCCAGAACCGAGGTGATAATGACTAAGGTTTTCACGAGACTGACATTGTTCTTCTTCGCGGCAAAGTAGGCCCACTGCATCGTGATGCTGCTGATGAATATCATACCCGTGGTATAGTAGAAAAGTGCCGGCAACTCAAAATACAACCAGTTACCTTCCGCCTGCCGCACGATGTAGGCCGATGTCAGCGACGCAAAAAGCATCATGACGCTGCCCATGAACAGCCACATGGCAAACTTCTTAGGGTGCATCGAAAGAGTTTTCTTTGGCTCCTCGATAATTTTCATCTCACTCAATGACTTTTCCATTCAACTTCAATTTTTATTTATTCGCTCTCAACAACCAACCCTATTTTCTTAAAACACAAGGATCATTCTTAATTCCTTCATTTACCTACTTCGGCTTCAAATCTTGTCCAGCAAATACGCAATCTGTACGATCGGTAAATAAATAAATGACCCGAACATTATCCTTAACGCCGATTGGCGGCTTCCTGTTTTCAATAATCCGAATGTTTGCGAGAAAAATGCTACCCCACAGACTGTCGCAACAATCGCCGAGTTCAATCCGGTAATACCAAATGTTGCCGGTAGCAATCCGAGTGGAATCAGGAACATCGTATAGATCATGATCTGAATAGCAGTGTTCAGATCTTTACCACCACCGGAAGGAAGCAACTTGAAACCTGCTCGTTTATAATCGTCGTCTGCCACCCAGGCAATGGCCCAGAAGTGCGGGAACTGCCATATGAATTGAATGCCAAAAATGATCATCGCTTCGTGACTGATCTGTCCGGTCGCTGCTACCCATCCCAAAAGTGGTGGCAATGCTCCTGGGAATGCCCCAACAAAAACGGCTATCGGTCCGACGCGTTTCAATGGTGTGTAGGCAAAGCAATACAACAACATTGATATAATTGACAGTAACACTGTAAGCCAATTAGTAAAAGCCCACAAAAGCACGATGCTGGTAATCGCGCAAATAACTGAGAAGATCAATGCCTCAGAAATCGTTAGCTTACCTGTTGGGAGAGGTCGGGATTTGGTTCGTTCCATCAACGCGTCGAAGTCCTTTTCAATTACCTGGTTGATAGCAACCGAAGCACCCGATAAAAGAAATCCGGCTATTGTAAGAACGGTAAGCACAAACCAATCGATGGATCCACGGGCGGCCAAACCATAGCCAAAAGCACAACTAAATGCCACCAGGAAAGACAACCGCGGCTTCAAGAGATCCCAATAGGCCTTCGATTTTACGGCGGCATTTAGAGCAGGAAGGCTTTGTTCTGTCGTGATCATTTCAATTATTAAACCCGCTGAGCGCCGTTCTGTTCAACTGCAAAAAGACCTGAAAAAACCATCCAAACGTCACAACGGCCAACAGCAAATGAATAGGCTGAAGAAACTTTGGAACGGCAAAATAAGCCATCACGGTGCCCGTCAAAACGGAGGACAAAATTAGCACGAAAGGCACAAGGGTTAAAGACTTTTCGGCGCTAGTTTTTCGAAGTTTTACCCATATCACAACGGGAATCAGCATAATTATCCATGAGAACGTCCTGTGGACGATAAAGTCAACTCCTGCATTTTTGATCCATTGCTCACGGCTTAGGCTAACCGCCAGCCGGTCGAGCGTTTCCCTCACCTGCGTACCCAGAAATACCTGGATCATCAACACGATCATTCCTGCCATCAGCCACCATTTGATTCCACCGGATTCAATAACCGCGCTATTACCAGATTTGACCATTAGCCAGACCAGAATTGCCACAAGGACCAAAGCAAGAAACATATGAAGCGTTACGGTCCAAGTGGTCAGGTTGGTAGACACAACAATCGACCCAAACCAACCCTGTATGATGACGAGTACCAACGCGAGAACACTGCCCCGGAACAATCGTGGCGACGTTGATCTGATCATCCATGAAGCAACAACGAGTGCGATAATCATCAAACCAATAATGACTCCTGCTACCCTGTTTAAATATTCAACAAAGGTTTTTGTGACATTGAAGTCTGCCTCAACCGCAATTGACTTGTCGTTGAGGATCGCCTCGGATGTCTCTTCCAGGCCGATGATCGACAGGTAGCGGGAGAACTTAATATTCTTCTTTTCGCGGTAAGCGGCGTATTGTTCTTTGTAATCACTGGGAAGCTCTCTTACGGATGTCGGCGGTACCCATTGCCCAAAGCACTTTGGCCAATCCGGACATCCCATTCCAGATCCGGTAGCTCTTACAACACCACCCAGCAGCACCAAAATATAAACAGCGACCAGGGTCGATAAGCTTAGCTTATAAAAACGCCTGGTCGCTGATGTATTCAATTAATTTCTTATCCTAATGCTTTGTGTGAGCGTGGTCATCAGATGGTGTGATAGCCCCAGTGTTACCCATCTCAAGCTTTATCAAATCATTCTCATGAGGCAAGTTCGACTCCGGAGTGTCTGAATAAGGTATGGTCTGTGGAATGAAATCCTCTTTAGCACCCGGTTTGCTGTAGTCATACGGCCAGCGATATACAGTAGGTATATCACCAACCCAGTTACCATGTCCCGGATGACGTGGAGTTGTCCACTCGAGCGTAGTAGCATCCCATGGATTTGCAGACGCCAGCTTACCACGGAAGATACTGTAGAAGAAGTTGAACAAGAAGATAAACTGTGCGGACAACGTAATGATCGCCGCCACACTTACCAGCATATTCAAGTCAGCAAATGAATTGAATGTTTCAAAGTTAGTCCATGAGTAATATCTGCGTGGGAAACCAGCGATACCAATGTAATGCATCGGGAAGAACACAAGATACACCCCTACGAATGTCAACCAGAAATGAATAGATCCAAGGCGTTCGTCCATCATACGGCCGAACATTTTCGGGAACCAATGGTAGATACCCGCCATCATTCCAAAGAATGACGCACTGCCCATCACAAGGTGAAAGTGAGCTACAACGAAGTAGGTATCGTGTAATTGGATATCCACCGCTGAGTTACCAAGGAACAAGCCGGTGATACCTCCTGTTAAGAAGAAAGACACCAACCCTATTGAAAACATCATCGCTGCAGTGAACTTGATATTTCCTTTCCAAAGTGTCGTTACGTAATTAAAGATTTTTACCGCTGATGGCACCGCAATGATCAATGTAAGCAACGTGAAAATTGATCCTAAAAATGGATTCATTCCTGTTACAAACATATGATGGGCCCATACTACGAAGGAAAGAATCGTGATGAAAAGCATTGAACCGACCATCGCTTTGTACCCGAAGATCGGCTTACGAGAATTGGTTGCAATGATCTCGGATGTAATTCCAAGAGCAGGCAGCAACACGATGTAGACTTCAGGGTGACCAAGGAACCAGAACAAATGCTGGAATAAGATAGGGCTACCTCCTACGTGAGGAAGTGCTTCGCCACCGATATAGATGTCTGATAAATAAAAGCTTGTTCCAAAGCTTCGATCAAAGATCAAAAGCAACGCCGCACCAAACAGCACGGGGAACGAAAGCAATCCAATAATCGCTGTAAAAAAGAACGCCCAGATTGTCAATGGCATTCTGGTGAACGACATGCCTTGCGTACGCATGTTGATGATCGTGGTGATATAGTTAATACCTCCCAGAAGGGTACTAATAATAAACAACGCCATCGCTGCCAACCACATCGTCATTCCAAGTCCTGAACCTTGTATTGCCTGAGGCAATGCACTCAGGGGAGGATACACCGTCCAACCGCCACCAGCAGGACCGGTAGAGATGAAAAGTGACGTAAACATCACTGCACTGGAAAGGAAGAAGAACCAATAGGATAGCATGTTCATGAAACCCGACGCCATATCCCTTGCTCCTACCTGAAGGGGAATGAGGAAATTACTAAAGGTACCGCTCAGCCCTGCCGTCAACACGAAGAATACCATAATGGTACCGTGCATTGTAACAAGAGCAAGATAAAACTCAGGGTCGAGCTTGCCGGCAGAATCAATCCAACCGCCAAGAATTGGACGCAACCATCCAAGGTTAGCTTCCGGGAAGCCAAGCTGAAGACGGAAAATAACTGACAGAATGCCCCCGATAAGCGCCCACGCCATACCGGTTAGCAAAAACTGTTTTGCAATTACTTTGTGATCCTGACAGAAAATATAACTCGTCCAGAAATTACCATGGTGCTCGTGATCATCGTGATCGTCGTGACCGTGTACATCTGTATTGACTTGTGTTTGAAGAATTGCCATATCTTTTTTTCTCTCTATTTAATGATTGAAACAGATTGCACTGTACCTGGATCATGCGATCCATTATCAGGTGCCATTCCCGACTTGATCATCGCAAATTCACGAAGGGCAGCCGGTACTTTTTTAATTTCATCCGGGTTTTGTTTCAACCAGGACTCTTGAGACGCCTTCCATTTCTTGAAAGTATCTTCGTCTTCTACAACAACCGGGAACCGCATGGAGAAGTGACCCTTTCCGCAGATCTCAGTACAAGCCATCTCATAATTGAAATTAGGATTGCCCGTCTTTGTGCGCATTTCCTCCGTAGTCAAAGTCGGCTTAAATTTGAAAACAGTCTGCATCCCAGGAACAGCATCCATTTTTACACGGAAGTGTGGAAGGAAGACGCTGTGCAAAACATCTTTTGCACGAATCTTCAATAAAACTTCTCTACCGACTGGAAGGTGAAGCTCCAATGATTTAAAATCATCGAAAGAGTTTTTATCTGAAAGATCTAGGCCGAATTCGTTTATGTCCGTGATCAAACGGAAATCAATTTTCCCGAGCTCTTCATCTTTTGAACCAGGGTAACGGGCAGTCCATGCCCATTGCTGACCTACTAATTCAATCACTACTGCATCTTTTGAAGCAGGCCCCGTAATATCATTCCAAACCCGAAGACCTCTAAAGATCAAAAGCGCCATTACCACCGCCGGAACCAGCGTCCAAAGAATCTCAAGTTTATGACTGTCAGCGAAAAATGTCGCCTTGCGATTTTCGTCGTATTGATATTTATACAAGAACCAGAACATCACCAGCGAAATGATAGAAAATGCGACTACGCAAATCGCCATCGTGATCCAGAAAAGATGATCGGTCTCAAAACCGTGTTCTGATGCGACCGGTAATGTGTACTTGTCAAAATGAGTGTACGAATACCAGAAGAAACCTGACAGACTTAGAACACTGAACGCCACAAACATAAATGCATTGATCTTATTCCAAGGACCAACCTTGCTCTTCTCCTCTTTCACGAGGCCGACCAAATTCGTGATCCGGAAGATCATGAACAAGATCACCAGCACCAGCACGATCCCAATTCCAATAATTATATTCATATCGAATCTTTAACGTTCTTTTTAAATACTAAATGTGATGACCAAGACTTTCTCTGAGCATTGGATCATGTTTCGCAACCAGCGGGAACTTAGTAAGACTTGACAATGTCACCAGCAGGAATGCTGCCATGAATATCATCGCAAGGCCAATCTCAAGAAAACCAATTCCTCCTTCGCCTTTCATAACTCCTGGTGTCACCATATTAAAATAATCTAGCCAATGACCAAGGATAACAATCGGGCAAACTACCTTTAACATTGCTGTCTGTCTTTTCGAATCCCTCATCATCAATAACAGGAAAGGAAGCACAAAGTTTAGAAAAAGGTTAGCAAAAAATATCCAGCTATAAGGCGCTACGGTTCTTCGTTGAACAAAATAAACAGTCTCTTCCGGGATGTTGGCATAATAAATTAGCATGAACTGGGAAAACCAGATATAGGTCCAGAACACACTGAAAGCGAAAACAAACTTTCCAAGATCATGAATGTGATTTTGATTAACCACCTTCAAATACCCAAGATCTTTTAACGATACCACTATATAGGTGATCATAGCAAGTCCGCATACCCACCAACTGGCGAAAACGTACCAGCCTGTCATTGTACTGAACCAATGGGTATCAATGCTCATGACCCAATCCCATGCAGCCACGGATGACGTGTAACCGAAGATGACAAGGAATATAGTAGAAAGCTTACGGGATGTGTACCAGTGATTAATAGATCCGTCAAGGTCTTCTGTCAGCATTTCTTTCTTGATCCATAAAAAGAACATGTACCACAGGCCGAAGAAGATGATCATTCTGGCTACAAAGAATATAGGAAAACCTCCACCGGCCAGAGGCCAAAAGAAAAATCCCTGCTTCCCCGCAATGATCTCATCGTAATGTGTGTTTACGGAACCATCGGTATTAAACTCATTATAAAGCGCGGAATGCGTCCAATGAAAAACGTCATGCTTAACGACAAAGAACAGAACAAGCATGATAATACCAGCAAACGGAATCCAATGACCCATTGCGAGAGGAATTCGCTTTACCCCTGCCGACCAGCCTGCCTGAGCCGCA
>JBBRFP010000105.1:0-6642 GCA_038241465.1 Cytophagales bacterium
AGCAACGTATTTGTAAAACCAAATGGAACGGAGGTGTTTACTCCTTTTGAATTGATCCGTGGATTTTTGGTAAACGCAAAGTGAGCGCGATAAATAAGTGCATAAGCATCAAGAAGGAAGAGCTTTTTCGGTTCAGACGACATTGTGGGCTTGCTTTTAAGAATTCAAGTGATTAAAATTAACATTAACATTCCGAAGAACAGCCATGAATTCCAGTCCCCTTGACAAATTCTATCATTGGGAAACAACTACGCCCGATAGCCCGTTTCTCATGCAACCAATCGAAAGCAAATGGCATGAATATTCATTCGCAAATGCGGGAAAAGAGATTCGCGCGATAGCGTATGCCTTGCGGCAACTAAACCTTCCGGAGGGATCCACCATCGCAATACTTTCAAAGAACTGTGCACATTGGATCATGGCTGACCTCGCCATATGGATGGCCGGATATATTTCCGTCCCCATCTACCCCTCACTTTCTGCCCCTGCAGTGCGGTATGTATTAGAGCATTGTGATGCGAAAGTTCTTTTTATCGGCAAACTGGACGATTACAAAAATCAGCGATCCGGCATTCCGGAAGATGTTAAGAAAATTTCGTTTCCATTTTATGGACCTGGCGAAGGACTTCTTTGGGAAGATTTGATTAAAAATTCTAACAACCAAAAATCCATTTATCGTAAGCTTGAATCAATGGCTACCATTATCTATTCCTCCGGCACAACGGGAACTCCTAAAGGTGTGATGTTGACATTCGATGCGCTTGATTTTTTTGGAAGATCTGCGGTCGTAAGCTTTGGTATTGACAAGCCATATAATTTTTTTTCCTACCTACCTCTTGCTCACATCGCTGAGAGAGCCTACATTGAAATGGTGGCACTTTATAGCGGAAGCTGTATTGCCTTTGCGGAATCACTTGAAACATTTGCGAAAAATCTCGCTGAAGTGAAGCCTGTAGTATTTGGTGGGGTCCCCCGGATCTATGCAAAGTTTAAGGAGGGAATCCTTTCAAAACTCCCCCAAAAGAAACTAGATCTGTTATTATCGATTCCCATTATTCGATCCGTCACTAAGAAATTTTTACAAAAAAAGCTTGGGCTAAGCCATGCAAAAATAATTGCGTGTGGTGCAGCGCCAATCCCGATCTCGCTTCTAGAATGGTATAAAAAATTAGGAATAAAAATTCAAGAGCTCTATGGCATGACAGAAAATTGTGGCTATTCGCATGGAGACCATGGACAATACTTCAGGTTCGGTACTGTTGGGAGAGCTTGGAAAGATGTTGAATGTAAGTTGAGTGATGAGGGGGAGATTCTCTTAAAGCACCCGGGGCTGTCGACAGGATATTATAAAGACCCCGAAACCACTAAATCTACATTCACATCAGAAGGATTTTTGAGAACAGGGGATAAGGGAAGGATCGACAGTGAAGGATTTCTTACCCTCACTGGGCGACTGAAAGACCAATTCAAAACCGATAAAGGAAAATTCATTGCGCCCGCTGCAATTGAAATGAAACTGCTGAGCAATACAGATATCGAGCAAGTGTGTGTTGTGGGAAGTGGAGTGCCACAGCCCATTGTCCTAATAAATTTATCAATCGTCGGAAAGGCAAAATCTGCGTCAGCAATCAGTCAAAGTATCGCGGCTACGTTGGCTCAGGTTAATCCAACATTGGAATCCTTTGAACGTCTTGCAAAAGCAATCATCATGAAGCGTGACTGGACAATCGATAATGGATTAATAACTCCTACCCTAAAAGTAAAACGCAATGAGGTGGAGAAAATTCATTTACCAATGTATCCAGTCTGGTACGAGCAAGATGATTTTATAATATGGGAGTAACAACCTGTAACTTTTCATACATTAACTTCTACAAATCACTTCTCTTTCCACTGTCCTCGCAATACCCGATCCCAGGTAATCATATCTGTATTGATAGGTTCAAATCCTTTCTGACGAAGTAGCATGGCAATCTGTGCGCGGTGATAGCTCGAGTGATTAACAAGATGAATCATGATTGTCTCTACATTATTGGTGTACAGGTCACCTACATAGTTTGTATAGGTCAACTCCCGATTGAAATTCTCTGTCGTTTCAACAAACTCAAGCCATTTCTTACCCGCGTCCTCCGCCAGAGCCGTTAACTGTGAGAGAGTGTAGCTTCCCCACAATTTAAGATCGGGAGGCGGGAGTGCTTTAATACGGTGCAGCCACAGGAATTGCGCGGCAACAATATGCCCCATGATGGAAAGTATTTTCTCATCTTCAACCTTTTGATGCTGAAGGCAATTCATCACCCGCTTATTGGACCAGGCATTGTATTGGTAAAGCTTTAAAAAGTATGTCTTCATAGTATATTTCTAAAATGCGGTGCTATCTTACAATTTCTATTAGTGTTGATCTGTCGTTAAACAAAATTCAAATGAAAAATTCCTTACTCATCGTTGTCGCAAGGTATAATGTTTCTGTCTGTCTTGCCATTTTCTTGCTGTTAACAATCGGTGTCAACGCCCAAAAAAAATATCCAACGAAGGAAATCGAACCTTACTACGATCTTAATTTTACAATTGCTGAGCGTGATTCTCTTCTCTCCGGGCTTGAAGATTATCAACGCGCCATTACCGCAATTCATCAATATCCACTGAAGAATTCGATCGCAATGTCGCTGATTTTTGATCCGGTTCCTCCCGGCTTTTCGGCAAACACAAAACAACTTCCGATCTACTGGGGATTGCCGAAAGAAGTGAAGATGCCTGCCAATAAAAAAGAGCTTGCTTTCTTCCCCGTATATAAACTTGCGGTTTTAATCAAATCCAAAAAGATTACATCCTCCGAGCTCACCACTATTTACCTAGACAGATTAAAAGAACATGCACCCACACTTCAATGTGTTATTACTCTTCTCGAAACGACTGCCCTCAAGCAGGCAAAAAAAGCTGATGAAGAGATTGCGCAGGGAAAATATCGCGGACCTCTTCATGGAATTCCCTACGGAATCAAAGACCTGCTATCAGTAGAAGGTTTTGAAACGACGTGGGGTGCTGCACCCTATAAAGGTCAGATGCTTCCGGAAACAGCCACTGTTGTTAAAAAACTTGAGGCTGCTGGAGCCGTATTAATTGTAAAGCTTACCCTCGGCGCCCTTGCTATGGGCGACATCTGGTATGGAGGCGTCACAAAAAATCCGTGGGATCTTTCGCTCGGGTCAAGTGGTTCTTCTGCCGGGTCTGCTTCCTCCACCGTCGCTGGACTTGTGGGTTTTGCAATTGGTACAGAAACACTAGGATCAATTGTGTCACCGTCCACACGTTGTGGAGCGAGCGGTGTGCGTCCATCTTTCGGGCGAGTAAGTCGGCATGGAGCAATGGCATTGAGCTGGAGTATGGATAAGATTGGTCCCATTTGCCGATCTGCTCTTGATTGTGCGATTGTTCTGAATGCAATTCGCGGTACCGATGGCATTGATGCCCATGTGAGAGATGCTGCGTTCAACTACTCTCCCGACATTAAAAAATTAAAAGTCGGGTACCTAAAGAGCCTGTTTGATGCAAAGTATCCAGGCAAGAAAAACGACTCGTTAGTTTTGGAAAAATTAAAATCATTAGGTGTTGAATTGGTGCCCGTTGATATCTCCAGTAAAATACCTGTTAATGCGGTAAGAATTATGCTAACCGCTGAAGCTGCTGCTGCATTCGATGAGCTTACCCGCTCCAACCGTGATAGTCTCATGACCGATCAACGGAAATTTGCGTGGCCAAACACTTTCCGGGCGGCAAGATTCATTCCTGCTATTGACTACATAAATGCATCAAGAATTAGGAGTGAGCTCGTTCGTGAGTACTACGAAAAGACGAAAGACTTTGATGTGATAATTTCTCCGAGCTTTGGGGGGACGCAACTGTTAACCACCAATCTCACAGGAAATCCTTGTGTTGTAATTCCAAATGGTTTCAATGATAAGGGTAGCCCAACCAGTATTTCCTTTCTGGGAAAATTGTATGGTGAAGCCGCGGCCGTTTCCCTAGCAAGAGCCTTTCAAGAAGCAACTGAATGGGAGAATATGATTCCACCGCTATTCGCTGTGAAATAACTCAGGTTGTTCAAGGCGATCTAGGTGTTCAATGCACTTCTTCGGAAGGGCTGCACTTTTAAATATGTCAGACTTCTCCATAGCCACTCAACAGGTCCATAGTAAAAATGCTTTAGCCAGAAATTGCTGAATGCGATTTGAAGTGCAAAGACCGCAATGCCTATTCCGGCACATGCAGTCGTGCCAAGGACTCCTAATTGATTCAATCCAATGGAGAAGAATAGAAATATACCTACGAGTGTCTGCATCAGGTAGGTTGTCAATCCCATCCTGCCAACAGAATAGAACATCATGAGTCTCTTCTTTGCTTCTCCATTAAACATAATGATGATCAGGCTCACATAAATTGTCGCCAGTGCCGCATTGAAAATATCCATCAATCCTCCTCCGACGAAAATGCCAATCTGTTGAGTTACTTCTATTTTCGCAAAATTAAGAGCAGAAAAGACACTGAGTGCTGTAATAACGCACGCCAGTAATGTCCACAGACTGTAGCGCATAAGTCTTTTAAACAATTTCAAATCCTGAAATATGTTTTTTCTACCTGCATACAAGCCTAGAAGAAATAATCCCATAGTAATATAAAGTCTTCCAAATATCACCTGAAATTCAAATTTCCCCTTTATCTCGTAGACGTTTGCATTAAGGATGTCGAGATAGGAGCCAGTTTTAAGAGTTTGCCAATATAGATTAAGCACGGCCTGATCCTGATCCATAAGTCCTGGTCCCGATGCGGGAAATAAGAGGTCAATCGCTCGTACGATGATGGATGGCACATTTGTGATTAATAGAATCGCTGCAACTAGCAAAACTTTATCAGGAAGCTTATAACAAAGCAATAGTACAAAGCCCAGCACAGCATAGATTGTTAGGATGTCTCCGCGATAATGAAGGCTATGAACAAATCCAATCAGGAAAAGTACGATCAGTCTCCAAATGAAACGAACTAGAAATGTTGCTTTTTTATCGCTTTTATTTAATTGAATAAAAAAACTCAATCCAAACAAGAAAGAGAAAATCATGAAGAATTTTCCCTGGATCAGTATGCCGACAATGCCGGAAATAATCAGATCAATAATAGGTTTATTGATGGGATCGCCGCTCTGCGCAGCGGGCATCTGTCCTGCGTAGTATTGTTCTGTGAAATGAACAAGGATGATTCCGAGAAGAGTAAACCCGCGTAGTACATCAATGACTTCTATCCGGTCTTTCGGGGTTGATATTTCCATTGAAGGAAATATACGGATTCCTACGAGGTTCTTTTCAAGCCTTCTTGCGCCTCCTTAAGACCTGGGTCGAGCTTCAACGCTTCCTGGAACAATTTTTTCGCTTCCGCCTTATTGCCTTTCTTCTCGATTAACTGGGCAAGTCGCATGGTAGCACCGGCATGTGATGGTTCATTTGATTTCGGAGTATAGGCGAGATATCTTTTGAGACATTCCTCTCCGCGTTCAAGACGCTGGCCCGAAATCGCGCAAGCTCTTCCCAATTGATAAACATATGCCATCGTTTCTGGATTTTTTTTAATGGCGTCCTCACATATAGCAAAAGCCTTATCATACTGCTTCTGATTCAAATAGAAATTGGCAAGACCAGAAATAAATGCAGGATCTGCTTTTACCATTTCAAGAAACTCTTTTTCCGCTTCAGGAATCTTCTTTTCCTTCACATAAATGTTGCCTAACTGCAAATGTCCTTGCGCAGCGTTCAGCGGTATGATTCCCTTTGCAGTTTCTTTTGCCTTTTCAATGCTACCCCCCATAAAACCAGGTGCTTGTAAATAGTACTGAATTAGCGACGTCCTTGCATCAATCAGTGATGGGTTCAAGGCAATAGCTTTCTCCCATGCCGTTTTCATCTTTGGTGCCAGCATTCCCTGTTTGATCATGTTGGCATCCTGCGCTATCGTACCGTAAGTATTACCAAGCCAATTGTAGTAATCCGCAACCTTATCATTTGTGTCTACTGCCTCTTCGAAGAAGTCCTGCGCATCATCATATTTTTTCTCATCGAATGAGATCCTGCCAAGGTAATACTGAGCTTCTGCATACTCCTTGTCGTCGTCATCGATCACCGAAAGGATTTTTCGCGCATCCGCTGTCTTTCTTTCCTCATAAAATTTTTTTGCTCTTTCAACAGGGGATTGAGCAAAAATGAAAAGCGGGAACGTCAAAATCAGTAGTAATATATTCCTCATAGGGATTCGTGTTTTAATCTTGAAATTTAAAACGAATAGGCCTTATTATCGTTGCCTTTCAGTTGATAAAGACTCCCAATTGTCAAAAGAGGTTGCCCGACTGTCGTGAGAATCAGCTGAAGCACGTCGTTTGACCTTACCTGACAGGTATTTATAAGAATACGGCCCGATTTTTGTTGAGTCAACGACGGTTAGGTTAAACGTATTCCTGATCGGGCTACTGTTTTGTAATTTCAATCTTTAATGTTACTGCCATGAAACTTCTTATTTCGTCAATTACTCTGTTCATATTGTCGTACAATGCGATCGCTCAGGTGATCGGTAAGACGTTTCCAATGATGGAGACACAAACCG
>JBBRFP010000106.1:0-6535 GCA_038241465.1 Cytophagales bacterium
ATGGAATATCCAAAGAGCAAAAAGAAGAAGGTTCTTATGATAAAGGCAGTTTCCGATGTCATAAGCTTTATCTCCTTATTTACATCGGTAAGTTTGTCAAACGATAGCAGTTTCCTCACGATGACGAAATTGAACGCTCTGAAATTATTGAGTACCAGACCAAAGCACAGCACAAGAATGAGGGATGGAAGATGAAGGAATTTGGCCAGGGAATAGATAAGAATGATGATCGCAAAAGTGAGATAAAAACGTACGTGCGATGTGGAATGATTTAAAAGGAATATCAACAACATTGTGCTGACGACAGATATAAATAAAATAAGGATGATGCTTCCGCCAAAATTCATGACGCCTGTCATGCCGGCGTTATTTGCTGCGATTAGGTAATTAAAGGCAAGGATGCCCAGAATGTCAGAAAAAGTACTCTCATAAATAATGAACTCTTTCTTATCTTCTTCCATCTTGCTGACCGAAGGGATGGCAATGGCACTGCTGATAACGGACAACGGTATTGCATGAATAAGTGCCTGCTGGAAGTTTGTTTCATAGTACTCCACAAAGATCAAAGCGATCAGTCCGGAGGTTAGAGCCAGTAGAGCTAATGCTGAAATAAACGCTTTCCCGATTAACGGCAACTTTTTTCGCTCGATTGATAAATCAAGGGAAGCTTCCAGGACGATAAAAATCAATCCCATAATGCCAAGAATTTCGAGGAGCTTCTGTGTGGGCGGAAGTTGAAATCCAAAATAGTCAGCAGCGTACTTCAGCCCTACGCCGGAGGCGATTAGCAAAAGAACGGAGGGGATTCTTAGTTTTCCGGCGAGATAATTAAACAGGTAAGAGAGTACTACCAGAACACTTAATATGATGAGGACAGTATACGAATCAATTTTCATGAGAAGTGTTGTACAAGTATGGCATAAATTTCGCTCTGCTGAAAGCTGTACGAATGATAAGTTTGCTTGCAGCTTTATTTGACACTAATTTAGGCTAACATTATGTATATACGAATTGACTTCATGAAAAGCACAGCACTAATTCTCGTGGGAGTAATCTTTTCCTCATTTTCTTTTGGACAGGATATCGTAGCGGAAGGCAAGGTGATGGATGCATTGACAAAAAAAGGCATCAAGGCGAAGATCTTCTACAAAAGCTATCCCACTGGCAGTATCACTGGGCGCTTTAACGATAGTACGTTCTCGTTCCCCATTTTTGGATCTTCCAAATATTACATCACTGCAGATGCGGAGGGTTATCTTACCGGTAATGCTTTGGTAGATCCGAAAGACATTGATGCCAATAACAAAGTGGTTCGCGACATTGTGATGACGAAGAAAGGAGAGGCTATTATTCTCGATCACCTGATCTTTCAGCAAGGGAAAGCAGTCATTGACCCAAAATCATTCCCCGGATTGGATGAAGTGGTGGCAATGATGAAGGATAACACTAAGATGGAAATTCAGTTGGAAGGACATACCGACAATCAGGGTAGCCCGTCCAAAAACATGGATCTCTCAGAAGAGCGTGTTGAAAATGTCAAGAAATATCTCGCATCAAAAGGTGTTGACAAGCGCCGCATCAAGACAAAAGCATTCGGAGGAACCAAGCCTCTGTTAAACGCCAACACACCCGAAGCCCGGATTAAAAACCGGAGGGTCGAAATGCGTATCCTAAAAGACTAGCACGTCACCGATGGTGAACATCGAACATTGAACATTGATTAAATAAAAAGAGCTCCGGACTCATGATCCGAAGCTCTAATTCAATAGTACGTCAACACATCAATACGTTACCACATCAGCACATTATTTCGCTTTCGGCAACATCTGCTTATTCAACTCGCTATTACCCTTGACATTTCCGTTGACATCAAGTTCCACAATTTCATACCCAAGTTTCTGTAATCCCGGAAGGATCTTCGCCTTATCACCCACGAGCAGGATATTCATCTTATCCGCTTTTAGCCATTTGGCCGCAATCTTGTTGATTTCTGTAGGAGTCATCTTCGCCAGGATCTTATTTTGCTGGTCCACATAGTCTGCAGTAAGGTTGTACTCCTGAATCCGTCTGATAAAACCCGCTTTTTGGAATCCGGATTCGTATCTCAAGGCATCACTTTGTGCAAGGGCACTTTTGGTGAACTTTAACTCTTCTTCGGTGATACCATTCGAAGCATAGCCTTTCAGTTCTTTCATGACTTCGACCAACGCACTGTCGGTAGCATCAGCACGAATTCCTGAACTGAATGAGTAGCTTCCTGAATATTTGTCTGCACTGAATCCTGCACGGGCACCATATGTCCAACCCTTATCTTCGCGAAGGTTAAGATTCACACGGCTGTTGAACGCACCTCCCAATGGGTAATTCATCAGGAACGCACGATAATACTCGCCAGTGGCATCGTACTTCAGTCCAGTATTGTAACCTACACGGAATTCAGTCTGTGCAGCTTTAGGAACGTCGATAAGATAGATCCGTGTTTTATCAACAGTAGGAGAAGACGCTACTGCCGGGATCGTAACAGTTTTGTTCGGAAGCTTGTCAAGGAAGGTCAGTTTGCTGAGGATCTCCGGTTGCGTAACACTTCCGACGACAATAACCTTGGCACCCTTAGAAGTAATAAATGTGTTGTAGTAGTTCTCAACATCTGCCAGCGTAAGATTTTTTACGGTGTATTCGGTTCCAACATCGGCCATACCAAGAATATTGCTCTTTCCGTAGGTCATTTTTGCATAGACATCTGACGCGATTGTTGCAGGGGTTGATTTGCGTGCTTTGAATCCTTCCAATGTCTGACGCTGGATTCGGCTGAAGGCATTTTGCATGAACTTCGGATTAAGCATCCTCTCTTCCACTAATTTTAGTGTCTTGTCGAGGTTTTTCTTAAGCGATTGAACATTAAAATTGATCCCGTCGAGGTCGCTGCTAACATTCACGGAACTGCCAAGTTTTTGCAATTCAAATGCAATTTGTTCGGCAGTATAATTCTTAGTGTCCTCGTTCATCATGATGCCGAAGACGCGGGCCAATCCTACTTTGGATGTGTCGTTTGCTTCAAGCAAATGACCGCCCGGCAGCGTTATCGAGAGGGTAACGAGTGGTAATTCGTTGCTTTCAGTTCCGATAACATTAATTCCATTTGGAAGTGATTTTTTCCAGAAGGCGGGCACTTTCACCACGGGATTTGGTCCATTGCCTGGCATCGTTTTGCGCTCAAATGAATCCTTTGGTTTGGTGTACACCAAACCATTGTATCCATAGTCAGGAGACTTGTAGCCAGAAGTGTTTACGGTATAATTCACCGCACCTGCAACATTTGTTTCCTGTCCTTTAATTACAATACTCAGAACAACTGCAGGTTTGCCTTTAATGTACTGATTGTAGACGCGCATCACGTCCTCTTTCGTTACAGTCGAGTATAATTTGAGTTCAGTCGTGATATAATTTGGATTGCCCAGATAGGTTTGATAAGCAGCAAGTTGCCTCACTTTGCCAGCTACGCTTTGAAGTCCATTGATAAGATCGGATTCCACCGATCCCGTAAACTTTGCGATATCGTCATCTGTAACCCCGCGGGCTTCGAATGTCTTCAGCGCATCGTCGAGGAGTTTTTTAGAAGCTTCAAGAGAAACGCCGGGAGCAGGAGTGATGCTCAGACGGAATTCACCTGAAAGCTCGCTCGATTGATTAAATGCGTTTGCATTCAATGCCTTTTGATTCTTGACAATTTCCTGGTAGAAGACCGAATTCTTTCCCTGTCCCAGCACTTCTGCAAGGCAGTTCAGCGCAGGCTCGTCAGGATGATAGCTTGGAACAGATGGGAATGTGATTGCCAATTGTGGCAGACGCGCATAATTATCAGCCAGCGTCACATAGCGATCACTTTGGAGTACCGGAGCCGAAAGTTTGACATTCGTAACCTCCGGACCTCTTGGAATAGAGCCAAAATATTTTTCTGTAAGTTTCACAACCGCTGCTGAGTTCACATCACCACCCACTGTGAGCGTCGCATTGTTGGGCCCATACCAGCGAAGGAAAAAGTTTTTCAGATCACCGACATTAACACGATTGAGATCCTCGATGTATCCGATGGTAAGCCATGAATAGGGGTGACCATAAGGATAGAGGTTTTTGGAAATCACTTCACTGGCCAATCCATACGGGCGATTGTCATAGTTCTGGCCCCTCTCATTTTTTACCGTTTCACGCTGAACTTCAAATTTCTTTTGCGTTACGGCGTCAAGCAAGAATCCCATGCGATCGGCTTCAAGCCAAAGCATTTTATCAAGCTGATTGCTTGGTACTGTTTCATAGTAATTGGTACGGTCACGGTTAGTTGAACCATTTAGCGTTCCACCTGCCTCTGTAACAATTTTGAAATGCTGTTCATCACCCACGTTATCACTTCCCTGAAACATCATGTGTTCAAAGAAATGTGCGAAACCGGATTTGCCAATTTCTTCACGGCCGGAGCCAACGTGATAGGTAATATCGACGTGCACAACAGGATCAGAATGGTCTTCGTGAACCACCAACGTGAGCCCGTTTGGTAGCACGTACTTTTCGTACGGAATAATTATCTCTCCTTCTTTTTGTGTAACTTTTTCAACAAGCTTTGTTTGAGCCTGCAGTCCAAAGGCAACAGCTAAAATTGCGGTTAGCAATGAAATGACTCTCTTCATATTTAGGTATTAATGTGGTTTGGGTAGAAAGATAGCGGTATTCGCTTCAGTCCCAAAGCACAATTCCTTGACCGGAAAATACCGGTTGCTACCAGTAGTTGATGCCCAGAATCCTGGCTAGTTCCACTTTCGCAAGCGTCATCTGGTATTGATATTGCAATTTGAAAAGGTATGCCTGCTGAAGGTTAGTCTGCGAATTCAATAATTCAACGTAGGTGATGGTGCCATTTCTGAACCTCGATTTCGCCAGCGTCATCGCGCGATTCGCCTGAGTAATCTGGCTCTCAATGTTCCTCAAGCGGTCGGTGCTTGCCTGAAGGTCGGCGAGCGCTTGTTCGATGTCTCTCTTGATTCCTGCTTCAGCATTACTCGCTGCAAATCGCGTTGACAAGAGCGTACTTTCAGAAATCTTTACTATATTTTTTGTGCGATTACCATTATAAATGGGAATGTTAATACCCGCTCCAATCAGATAATTAAAGCGTGTTTGACTAATATCTGGTTGATAGCCATTACGAACGCCTACCGCTCCGTTTAAGCTCAGGGTGGGCATGAAATTTTTCCGACTCAATGCCAGATCCTGCTCCTGATATTGAATTCGTTTGTTGCTTAGGGCGAGTTCTTTGTTGTTCTGCTTTGCAATTGACAGTAAGGTGTCTTCAGCAACCGACCCAAGGGGAAACTCAGAGAATGTGCTATTGGATAGGGTAGATTGAGATTCACCCGTCGTATACGCGAGCAAATTGTATTGACGTTTCAACTGGTTTTGAAGGTCAACTTTTCTATTTCCTGCCTGGTCGATATTGCTTTGAGCAGTAAGTGCGTCAAATTCCAATGCATCTCCGCGTTTGATCTTGTTGTCGATAAGTTTCTTGTATTGATTGAAATATTGAATCACAGAATCCTGAACGATGATCGATTGTTCCAGGTATAGGATGCTGTAATAGGTTCCAGCTATCTGTGACGCAAGGGTTGCTTTATTTAGTTCGAGGTTATCTTCGGCAATGAGAATATCATATTTTGATTTTTCAATGCTATGCTTCGCCCGACCAAAATCATATAATAATTGATTTACCGAGACATTGGCATTTTGATTTCCATAAGGCTGCGTTTGTATCTCCTGAAATGTACCGGGACCAGTAGGGATGTTGATAATGGAAACCGGATCCAGATAAGTATAAGTCACCGCGGCCCCAATAACCGGCCTATATCCACCTCTGGTTATGTCTTCACGCGCTCTGGTGATAGCAATTTGTTGATCAAGTTCTTTCAATCTTGGGAAATAGGCAAATGATTTTTGTATCAATTCCTTCAATTCAGGATTTGCTTCCTGCCCGAATGATACTGCGGCATTCATTAGAATGATCGCTGCTGTAATTTTTAAACTTTTCATAATCAATTCTATTTTCCTTATACCTTACACATCTTACCTTCTACATCTTACATTTAATGCGCCGACTCCGACACCGCCTTCATCGTAGCAGCATCTGACTTCTTCGTCTTTAACATAAATATGAAAGGAGAAGCCGCGATGAAGAAGATACTTATCAATAAAAATCCATCCAGGTATCCTTGCATGTAGCTTTGTCGTGTGACAGCACCATCAATGGCACGCATGGCAGCTCCATTTGCCATTAAAGGATTGACTCCATTTGCAATAAGCCCTTGGGTTATTTGTCTTAACCGTTGTGCAAATTCAGGATCAGCGCCATCAAGATTGGATACAAGATCCGTTCGATGAACCCAATACCTAGTATTAACATATGTATTCATGATTGCAATACCGAATGCGCCTCCCAACTGACGGATCATATTGGTCATAGCCATGGCATAAGGAATTTCCTTTGGTGTTA
>JBBRFP010000107.1:0-6528 GCA_038241465.1 Cytophagales bacterium
GAAAATCCGGATGTAAATGATGGTCTTTGTGCCTGGTATCTTGAGAACGGTAGTAAATCAAAAGAAGCAAGCTATAAAAATGGTTTGCTTGAAGGGAAGTACATCCACTATCTTAATGGAAAGAAGTATTCGGAAGCGACGTATGCGAATGGGAAGCTTGCCATTGACTGGATGTATTTCGGGACCGACTACAATAGTTATTATAAGACCGGTAATCAGTTGCGTGAAGTTAAAGAGTTTGCCCGGGCAGAGGAAAATTTTTTAAAAGCAAAAGATGCTGCTATAAAGGAATTCGGACCAAAATCTTATCAACTGAGAAATGTTTACTGGTCCCTGACGTATCTCTATAAGGATGGCTCCCAACCGGAAAATGCCGATGTCACTTATAATAATGCATGGGATCTTCATCGGGGATTACGCGGCAACAAGGACGTAGACAAAAATTTCATTGTCTTTTCAGAGGAAGTCGGAAAGTTTCTTATGGAGAATGGTCGCAGGAATGGCGCGATTAAAAATTTCAGGATCGCTGCGGCAGAGCGCAAAAGAAATCAACTGTTGGACGATTGGGGATATTACTGGGATTTGAAAAATATCCTTGACAATTCGTACGCCCTTCATCTTTACGATTCGATTGATCACTACTTCTCTATCATTGCGCCGATAGTTGAGAAAGATGAAGCGGCTTATGTGGTACATCTCGCCGACTGGACATCCTATCTCATGTCTCAGGGTGCCAATGATAAATTCGACCCCATCGCCAAACGTCTTGAAAATTACCTGTTGGATAAGAGTCAAAAAAATCAAAAGGACATCACTACTGCTGGTGCTCTTATTAATTACGGCAAAATTATGTGGCTCACCGGTCAGGCACAACGCTCAATAAAAAGCTATACGGAAGCGCGGGATATCCTTGAACCGGTAAAAGAAGCAAACAAGCGCCTTTATATAGATGTCTATTACTATGTAGCGAGGTTATACAATAGCGCCAAAAAGTATGATGCAACTGCCGATAAGTGGTTCGCGGAATATGAAAAAATAAATGAACAATGGGCCGCTGATCTGGGCTCCCGTTACAGGGACGGGGTGATTGAACAGATGAACTATGCCTTTTACAAAGAAAATTATGTGAAGGCCGAAATGCTGACGCGAAAAACGATGGCGATCTATGAAAAAGAAAACCTGACAACCGACCCTGATTACAAGATGCTGCCGGTTCTCTTAGCTGGAATTCTGGAAAAGCAAGGCAAGAATGCAGAATCTCAGGCGATAGTAAAGACGATTACCAGGAAGGACGAACAAGGACTCATCAAGAGCATGGGTCTTGACGAAGGGCTTGCCAAAACGGAAGAACTTGGAAAGTATCTCCGTAATTCCGAATACGTAAAGGCGATCAAAATATTTGAACAGTATGCCGACATGGTTAATTCTGTGTACATCAAGAATAAGGATTACAATAGTTTGGTTTCCACAATGCTGGCTGTATCACTTTGCTATCGGGAAACGGGAGATTTTGCACGTGCGGAGGAACTACTATTGGAAGCCAATAAGATTGCAGAAGAGAAATTGACGAAGGCTGATGACTCGTTCGTGCTCGCGTTATGGAATACCGGCGATTTCTATCAGTTCACCGGTTCGCAAGCATTGGCTGAACGCTATTACCGGAATGCGCTGGTTAGTCTGAATGAGACCAGGACTGAAAAGAATAAGAAAGAAAATGATGAGCAGTACTACAATATACTTGCAAGGCTTGGAGCGGTTTACAGGGAATGGGGTGATTATGATGAAGCGGAAAAAGTATATTTCAAAGTACTTGATTATAAGTATGACGTATATGGAAAGAGCAGCCAGGAGTATGCTACAGCCAACATGGCGCTGGGCGAGCTCTATCACTCGATGAATCTCTATGCTGTCGCGGAAAAGATCTTCGATGAAGTAGAGCCCATCTACAAAAAATCAGGTACAACGAGCGAGCGGTATATGTCCCTGCTACGGGCGATGTCGATCAACTACCAGGTTCGGGGAGATTATTCAAAGGCCGAACCGATGTTCCTGAAGCTAAAGGATTATTATGCGAGAACTCTTGGGCTGAAAAGTGTTGCGTATGCCAGCGTATTGACTGACCTTGCAATATTCTACTATCATTCCAATCAGTGGGTAAAAGCAGCAGCCATCTATGATGAGTTGAATCAATTGTCAATCTATAAAATTGATAATTTTTTTAATTCACTGTCTGAGAAAGAAAAGGGATCTTTCTATACCGGACTGCAAAGGAACTTTAACAAATTCAATTCATTTGCCATCCATGATGCAGCTGGGAATCCATCCGCTGCAGGCAAAATGTATGACCTGCAGTTGGCAACGAAAGGATTATTATTCCGCTCAACAAACAAAGTAAAGGAGACCATCCTGAGTGGAAAGGATGATAGTTTGAAATCCCAATATCAGCGATGGATAGCCCGCAAGGAGATGCTTTCCCGGGTGTATCAAATGAGTGATTCAGAAAAGAAAAAGGCGGGTGTCGATGAGAAAACCATGGAAGCCTCAGTGAATCAACTCGAAAAGGAGCTGACTAAAAAATCCGCAGAATTTGCAACGCTCATAAACCAACGTCCCGACTGGAAGCTTGTGCAAAAGAAACTAAAGCCAGGCGAAGCGGCGGTAGAGATGGTACGCGTGCGGGACGCAATTCCATCCTATAAATTTTATTATGTTGGAAAAGGGTTGAGCTATGATTCTGTCAAAAACGATTTTGCTACAGTGAGTGAAATTTACTCGGATCGTACGGCAGCGTATCGTGTAGGTATAAAAGAAGGAGATGTTATTCAGGAAATAAATGGCCAATCGACAAAGGGAAAAACCATGGATCAGATTGCTGATCTGATGGAAGTGAATCCCGTAAAGATGAAGCTTGTAAAGAAAGGCACTTCGACAATTTATACGGTAGCTCTCGCGTCGGATTCGGTCTTTATCCGCATGTATGCCAATCCAATAATTTATGCTGCGCTGATTGTCACACCTGAAACTATCAATCATCCTGAAGTAGTTCTGTTAAACAATGGCGATATGCTTGAAACCCGATACCTGGGTTACTACCGTAATGCCATTCGGTCTAGGCTTGAAGACAAATATTCCTATGACATGTTCTGGAAACCCATCAGGGAGAAATTAAAAAAAACGACAACCGTTTATTTTGCACCTGATGGAATTTATAATTCAATAAACCTCAATACCCTCTACAATACAACTACCGGCAAGTATGTGCTGGATGAAATGGAGATCAGGGTGGTGGGCAATACATCTGATATCCTCACAGGCAGGGAGTCGCGTGGTGAAACACGTGTAGTATTAATAGGTTTCCCTGACTACAATAAAACAGGGACCACAGGTAAAAATGAAAATCCGGATGCAACGGATTTTCTAATACTAAAGAGCGACACGACGCAACGGTTTATGAATGGCAACTCGGTTACGGAATTACCAGGGACACAAATGGAAGTTAATTCAATTGAAAAAGTATTTCAGGGTAGCAAATCAACCGTCAGCAAGTGGGTAGCGCAGCAGGCTTCGGAAGAGAATCTCAAGCAAATACAGTCTCCCAAAGTTCTGCATATCGCCACACACGGATTTTTTATGGATGAGATTCCTGCGAATGCAGCAGAACGTGGTATCACCGGAGTCTCTATTGGAAAACTGAGAGAGAACCCCTTGCTTCGATCAGGACTGTTGCTTGCAGGTGCAGGGAAAACAATCTCGTCAGGAAAAGAAAGCACGGCTGCGGAGGATGGAATTCTTACTGCTTACGAAGCAATGAATCTTGATTTACGGCGGACAGAGCTGGTGGTATTGTCAGCGTGCGAAACAGGATTGGGTCAGGTAAGGGCAGGAGAAGGTGTGTATGGACTACAACGGGCTTTCCGTTCGGCAGGTGCTCAGAGTGTTTTGATGTCGCTATGGAAAGTAGATGATCAGGCTACACAAGAGTTAATGACCGAATTTTATAAACAATGGCAGACGAGTGGGATGCGTCAAGCTTCCTTTCACGATGCGCAGATGAAGTTGAGAAGTAAATTCTCCCATCCGTATTACTGGGGAGCATTTGTGATGGTGGGTAATTGATTTGAAAATGTGAAAATTAGAAAACTGGTTTTGAGTTTGCTCTAAGATTAATGGCTTTAGGGGGATTCAATTCTTATACTCGTAATGAAAGAATTTATTGCTGGAAGAGAGAAGTTTCATTTTAAAATTGGCTCATTTTAAAATTATCCCTCGCTTCCCCAGCTCAATCACCTCCATCTTTCCAATCTTTGCATTGGCGATTTCCATCCTGATAATTGTCTTCATTGAATGAAATCCGTGGTTGCCGCATGCGCCTGGATTGATGAACAGCATATCGCCATCTTTTTTTACGCGAAGGATGTGCGAATGACCACAAATGAAAGCATCGGGTCTTTCTTCTTTAAAAATCTTTTTAATGCGCGGATTATAATTGGGAGGTGCGCCGCCGATGTGTGTCATCCAGATCTTCATGCCTTCACAATTAAACCAAAGGTCTTCGGGAAAACGGATCTGAATATCTTTGTCATCAATGTTTCCAAATACTGCGCGGATTGGTTTGAATTTCTCAAGTGCTTTGATCACGGCGGCATCACCGATATCGCCGGCATGCCATATTTCATCGCACTCTTTGAAGTGATCAAAGATTGTTGGATCAAGATAGCTGTGAGTATCAGAGAGGAGGCCTATTTTCATTTTGCTTTTAAGTCGTTCTCGCAAAGAACGTAAAGAAGAAGCAAAGTGCGGAAAAGAGCGTGCATGGCTGTACAACGGCTATCACCTTTTTTAAACCAATCTACTTCGGCATTCGATATTCGGCGATTTTTGTTTTACATTTTTATGCGCTTAAAAAACGCCGAATGGCGTACGCTATTGCTGCCGATCCTTGTTAAAAAAAATGCTGCTGGTTTATGGCCAGCAGCATGCAGGGGTGTTTATGTTTATAGTTAATATAAAAGCCAACAACAACTTTAGATTATTATTCCGTATCCTTTTCCTTTCCGTTAATATACTTTCCTATTTTATCAGCATGGGCTTTCATGACATTGGCCATGCCTTCATACTGACCAAAAACACCCTTTGCTTCTTTGAAAAGAACGGGTGAGCTGTAGAATGTTCTTGTGCCGCAATAGAACTGCCCGAGATTCTTTGCTTCCGGATCTGATTCGTCGGATCGCCCGGGATTCGGTCCTAGCATCATGGTCACAATTGCATTGACTCCAAAGTCATCCTTTTCATATTTTATTTTTCGTGTACAGATGTAAACGACAACGACCGCATCGACACCAAGACCTTTTGCAAGATCATATCCAAGGCTTGAAGTAAGCTTCCTATTCGATGAGAAAATGCCACCCTGAAAATTTGATAACATGGATTCGTCTTCTCCTTCATTAGCAACGAAGAAAGAACGATAACCTTTTCCACTAGGAGAAACTTTCAAGGTGGAGGCAGTGGCTACTGCGACCTGGAAAATTCCACCCACTGCACCGCGCTTAATAGCCACTTTCTCTTTTTTTGCGGATTCCTGGTCAAAATTATAATAGAAGTCAGCCTTCTCATCAGTATCCAGGAACTGATCAGGAGTAAGCAGATCAAATCCGTTTTCTTTGAATGAGGCTTTCAATGCGTCAATGCTTTTGTCATAAAATCCATTCACCTGAGATTGACCGGCACCATCAGGGGTTCTCCACACTTTCACAGAGGTGCTGATCGTCGTTGAGGATGATGTCGTTTTTGTCTTGCCTTTTCCCGGATCGTATAGATAGTAGCTTATCAGAGCAATCTTTTTTGGCTTTGTCTTCAGCAAATCCATGTTGGCACTGTATCCGGCGCCTCCTGAATTTCTTCCTTCTCTTGGAAAATCATAGCGTACTTTAATTTTTTCAGGATCCGATGTCTCTTTTGCAAACTCAGTTTCCTCAATTGTCCTTCCCGTTGCCTTCACATTTGCACCGTTCGCAACCAGGGCCATAATCACTTCTTCCTTTGGGGAAGGTTGTAAAACCGCATCTGTTAATGGAGTCCTGCCATTACCATCTTTGAATTCAATATCAGCTCCTTTAGCAAGAAGTAGCTTAAGGATATCGTTAAACTCTCCGTAATTTGAGATATCGAGATTCTTATACCAATCGGGCACGCCCATTCCAGCTTTCTCAAAATAAGGGATATTGGCTTTCATGTTAGCGGCACGTGTTTCTGTTGGGATCCAGGTGAATTCAAGCTCATGAATAATATTTCCTCCGCTGATAGCACTCTTAAAATCTGTTTTTGCTCCGGCATTCAATAGAAGTTCAATACACTCCTTGCAATTTGTATTGCCGACCGCCCACTGTAATGCTGAAAATGTCATCGTATTACCGGCAGGCATGGCCTTCAATTGATCCTCATAGGCTTTCACTAAATACTTATTCCCTTTCTTTCCTTTTGCCTTTTCATCTTCGAGCAACTTTCGCACGGTTGCCGATGCATCAACTT
>JBBRFP010000108.1:0-6470 GCA_038241465.1 Cytophagales bacterium
GCTATGGATGTCCTTCTTCTTACACAAGGTTGGAGAAGATTTCTTTTCGAAAAAGCCCTAATGGATCAATGGCCAAGGCCGTCGCTGGATCTTGAGCGAGGTATCACCGTTTCAGGAAAGCTCATTGATAAGTTTAATAGCAAACCCATCGCCGATGGCAAAGTGACCTACCTGAGCATGTTTCCTGTACCAGAAGTGAAGACGGCGAAGACCGCTGCAGATGGCTCCTTTAAGTTTGAAGGACTTATATACTTTGATTCCGCAAGGAATTTATTGCAGGGAGAAAACAAGCGTGGCACCAAGCTTATCAAATTTGCAATAGATAGTACTCCTCCGGTTTTATCAGCCAGCTATCCTATGTATCAGCTCGCCGGTTCCTTAAATAGTTTTGAAAAAAATTTTATTAACCAGCGGGCTGCGCAAAGGAAAATTGATGAAAGCTATAGTTTTGGTGATAAGAGTATTCTCCTTGACGAAGTTGTGGTTGCCGAGAAAAAAATTGAATCGATCACTGCAGTAAAGAAAATTTACGGAGGAGGGTCGAAGTCACTTCAGATAGCAGGAAATGAAGGGGTTGAAAATCTACAACATCCTTTACAATTGATACAAGGTAAGGTCGCTGGTGTCACAGTTTCAGGCCAAGGCATTAGCTGGAGCGTTCGTATTCGCGGTTTCTCATCTGTGAGTGGTGGAAATGAAACGCCGTTAATATTGATCAATAATATACAGGTAGATATTTCAACCTTGAACTCTCTTCCCGTGCGTGACATTGAAAGTATAGACATTTTCAAGGGACCTGACGCCGCCATCTTCGGCGCGCAGGGTATGCATGGTGCGATCGCATTCTACACCAAGGTCGGTGGCAATTCAGTGACACCAAAAGAAGGTGTCTTTCCTTTGTTTGCATCCGGTTATCAAATACCACAGCAATTCTATTCACCACAATACGATATAAAAAAGCCTGAGCATATAAAACCGGATAACCGGCTTACTCTTTTCTGGGCTCCTTTAATTGTAACAGATTCAACAGGTCATGCTTCTGTGTCTTTTTATAATCATGATCGCGAGACCACCGTGACCGGTATCATCGAAGGACTTTCTATTACAGGAATACCAGGAAGCGGGCAGTTGCAGTACACTATCAAGAATTAGTGTCCATGAACCATATTGCTTGGTAACAATTGCATGCAAAATGGGGCAGGATAGTTTAGGATTGGTGCTAATTTTACACCGTTCCACATATCTATGAGAATCACGCTCGTCTTCTTTTTTATTCTGACAGTTTGTGGCATGGCCTATCCACAAGTCACCAACAGGGACAATTATGACCTCCGCAATCCTGGTAATGAGATTACAAAGAAGTGCAGTGATCTTAATAGCACCCTTAGGCAAATTCCAAACGAAGATCGGTTTTCCACTCGCATTATAAATGATAGTGTGTTTGTGCTTCACAGTAACGAAGCATGGTTTTGGCGACTTTTCCCTGATCGCGGGGATGGTATTGCCATAGACTTAGTGTCAAGAGATCAATATCAATGTGATAATATCACTCGAATCTCTGGAAGCTGGTCACATAAAGGCTTCTTACTTCAACCCCTTTATCGTGATGACATAAAAAAGAATCTCATTCCTGTAAAGAAAGGGTATGTCGCATTCTTTGCAGGCAAAGTGCCACGTAATCTAATGATGAATAGCCTTGAGTCAGGTTATGAATCCAGGTTAGAGGTAAATTATCTCGTGATGGAGAATAAATACCTCTGTCAGTATGTTAACATCGTGAATGTAGATTCATATGGTTGGGATCTGCTAAAGAATGGTTTGTACTACGATACATTAAGCTCTGAGAAACTCCGACAGGAATATCAAGACATCAGTAAAACGCTGCATTTTACAATACCGTTCGAAAAGGATAAGTCTGAATACAAGGAGACGGACATAAGACCGCTATACGACTCATTAAAGTTAACTGACTATGAGATAAAGTCTATTCGTATTCATACCTATACCTCGGTTGAAGGAGCTGTGTCAAGAAATCAAAAGCTTCAAAAACTTCGGGCAGAAAGTATTGTGAAGGCGTTGCAATCTTTTCAACCAGAAAAGCTTGAATCCACAATTAGTTATAGTGAAAACTGGGTCGAATTCCTTGAAGACATTCAGGGCAGCAGTTTTGAGAATTTAATGGCTTTGTCAAAAAATGAGATAAAGGAGAAATTACAATCATCTGATCTGTTGAAAAAAATTGAACCGGTCTTGAGCCATCATCGAAAAGGTATTGTCGAGCTTGATCTTGAAAAGCGAATTCTTTACTTGAAAAGCAATGGAGAACAATTAAAAAAATATTTCAATCAGGAGTTAGCCAAAAAAAATATAGAAGAGGCCTTATACCTGCAGCAAATCATTTTCTATAAAATTCAGAAGCATGAGCTCCCTGATCAATTTCTAAATGAAATCGATCTACCCGAGGCACTGGAGTTCGGAAGCCTTCTTCTCAATAATGCATCATTTCTTTACGAAAATTCTTTCAGTGAGCTGAATGAGGCCATTGCGACTTTTGAAAAACTCAATACCCTCCTGAAGAACAATTCTAAAATAAAATACAATCTCTGTGTCTTAAAGTTAAAGGCGTGGCTTAGTGCGCCACTTCTAACGAATTTTGCGGCGCTTAAAAATGATATTGAATCACTTCGCAAAATGGGAATTCCTCAAGCGCTCATCCGCCGGCTCCTCATTAACTACAATATTATCCTATCGGAAGTCTTCACCGATCAGAAAAAATACGCAGATAAAGATAAGGCTGTAAAGTTTATTCATGAATCTTATAAATCAGTTAATATGAACGATGCCGATCTTGTTAATCTGGCAAAATATTTTGCTCACAACAGCAAGTTCGATTGGGCAGAAAAAATTCTTGAACCCAGAATGAAATCTGTGGATGTGTCCGAAGACGCCTTATTTTACTATCTAAGCCTGACAATTTTTTATGAAAAAAATACAAAGAATCCCTCCTACCGAACCTTCATGCTAAATGCTATTAATGCTAATAGCGCCAGATTCTGTAAGGTATTTAACTCCATCCGTGATGGCGGAGTTAGTTTTCAATTATTGAGCGATCCCTACCTAAAGAAAACCTATTGCGAGAATTGTAATAATCCCACTCCCGACAAGTAAGCTCCGTCTACAACTCAAATAGTCGCTCTACAATGAAACCTTTCACACTATAATCTCATCTTGCAACCAAATGAATCGGATGAATCGTAGAGTAATTGTGTTGGGTGTCATCCTTTTTGGGGTAGTGTTTTCATTAAAGGCTCAAAAGCTCGTCCAGGGAGTCATTGTTGACTCGCTTTCCCTTGATAATATGTCGGGAGTATACATCAAAGTTAAAAACACCAACAAGATCACCGCCAGCAACGCTCATGGCATATTCTCAATAATGGTTCTTCCAACGGATACACTGATTTTTTCATTCGTGGGATATCTGACAAAGTCTCTGCCGGTACAGTTTGAAGATGAGATCATGTTCGTACGAATGAAGGACGAAAGTATTATGCTGGCCGAGGTATTGATCCGGGATCGCTCGTATCTAAATAAGGAATATATCTACTCGCCCACATTGTCCACAACGAAACCTTTGCCAGCAGCCGGTGTGAATTTTGCATACTTCAGCAAGGCGGAAAAAGAAAAACGAAAGCTGGTGGAAGTCCTGAAAGAATTCGACCTCGTAAAAGTGTATGTGGCGGTTGTCAACGATCGATCTATCAGGGAAGAGATCATGGAAAAATACTCCATGACCGAAGTCCGGTACTACGAGTTACTTGCTATTTTTAATCAAAAAAATAATGCTTTGATGCATTCCTCAAACGCCGATCTTATCATTGAGAAACTTTTTTCATATTTCGAAGATTCAACGGAAGAAAAATAACTCAGCCAAACTATTTCTCGCAGATTTATACCGATCAAGATAAACCGAGATGATCTCAGATGCTTTCGCTAAAGATTTTAAATTTTCGTAATTTTCCTATTCAATATTCTCAAATTTGGAAGAACAGCATTTTAAATCTTCGGAAAAGGTCCGCGACTTTGTGATTGGCATGAGCGATGGGCTTACTGTACCCTTTGCACTGGCTGCTGGACTGAGCGGTGCTGTTGACAATATATCAATCGTTATTACAGCAGGATTGGCAGAGATCGCTGCCGGCTCCATTGCCATGGGATTGGGTGGCTACCTTGCGGGACGCACCCAGATCGAACATTATGATTCGGAAGAGAAGCGCGAGCATGAGGAGATTGAACGACTTCATGAGGTCGAGATAAGAGAAACAAAGGAAATTTTCGCGGAGTACGGGTTGGATGACGATTTACAGGAGAAGATTGCAAGGCAAATGGCCAAAAGCCCGAAGAAATGGGTAGACTTTATGATGCGCTTTGAGCTTGGCCTTGAGCGTCCTGATAAGAACAGAGCACTACAATCTGCGGCCGTGATCGCCATTAGTTATATCATCGGTGGTCTAATCCCACTGAGCGCATATTTTTTTACCGACAGCACTCAACAGGGTCTCATCTATTCAACGGTCATAACTGCGATCTGCCTCCTACTTTTCGGTTTGATCAAAAGTAAGCTTACTGGTCAACCTTTACTGAAGGGAACCATGCGCGTAGCATTAGTTGGAGCGCTGGCGGCTGGTGCAGCGTTCACGATTGCGAAGCTAATCAGCTAGGAGCAGGATTTTCAGGATTAATCGATGTTAAGGATTGAGGTATTTTATCGCAACCTTTCTTCCCACAAATGTTATTATCCTATCAATCCTTTAATCCCGAAAATCATGCTACTTTTTACTGGCTTTGAATAATTTCTCCTTTTCGTCTTTCGTCAGGCTTTCATAACCCCCGTCAGAGATTTTATCTAAGATCGCATCAATCTCTCTCTGTGATATCCCCGATGCGTTGGTGGGTTTCTTTACGTTGGATGGTTCACTCTTACGATAGGAAACTTTCACTTTGGGTGAGGCCGTGAATAGATTTCCAAACCAATCAAGCACGGATGTAATCCAACCTCCCCAATTTATACCTACTTGTAATTGTTTAACATAAATAAATCCAATCAATGCCCCACCAAGATGCGCAATCTCTCCGCCCGCATTTGATCCTACGGATCCAAGAATTGAAAGAAAAATATAAACGGCCGCAATCCATTTGATTTTAACTGGTCCTAACAACAGCAAGAAGAATGTATAATCCGGAAGCAAGGTGGCAGCCGCCACCATCACCGCAAACACCGCTGCAGACGCCCCTACCAGTGTGGCATCACCCGACAAAAATGGCGGAGGATTGGGTATCACGTTATAGACCAAAAGGTAAACCAAACCCCCTGCGAGGCCACCTAAAACGTACACCGCAATCATTTTATCACTTCCTAAATATTCGATGAAAAGCTTCCCAAACCAGTACAGGAAAAGCATATTGAAAAGGATGTGAAAGATTCCACCGAGATCATGAGTAAAAAAATAAGTGATTAGTGTCCAGGGGCGAGTGATAAATTCTGAAAAATTGCTCGGTAAAGAAAACTGATTATGGATCAATTGAAATGCGGATTCAAATCTGAACCATCGTGACAGAACCATCAGGATAGCCAAAACCAAAAACACCGCGACATTGATGATGATCAATTGCCGATGCCCGTTGTTTGGACGACTGAATGCTGATTTAAATTCTTCGAACACTTATTAAAATTTTCTTTCCTTAACGATTACCTGCTTCCAATTTAAGCAATTGCCGCCTTATCTTCTGCCCTGACTACGCCAAACTGACACAAGAATGAACCCGATAAAAGCGCCTCCAAAATGTGCAATGTGCGCGACTTGCCCGCTTCTGTCCAGCAAATAGGTCAAAATACCGACAACGAACACAAGGTATTTTGCCGGCATCGGTATAAACAACATTGATATCTGCATGTTTGGAAAGATCAATCCAAAAGCCATCAACACTCCATAAATTGCACCCGAGGCTCCAAGCATACTTCCGCCACCATCACCTATGAAAAGATTTACAACGGCGTAGATCACACCTGCCCCAATGCCTGTTGCCAAATAGAAGATCAGGAATTTCTTATCACCCCAATAAGCTTCCAGAACCGGGGCAATGGAGGCGAGCGTCAACATATTAAATAAAATATGCATGAAGCTTCCATGCGCAAACATATACGTAAAAAACTGGTACGGCTGGAACAATGGATGGTTAATTCCCCATAAGGATAATAGCTGAGTCAAGCCTAACGTAAAATCCTGTCCACCTATTTCCCGAGTAACTACTCCCGTAAGTAGTTGCTGAAGAACGAATACGATTACGTTGATAACAACCAGATTGCGGACGAGCGGCGAAAGGTTAAACATTAGTTAAAGTAGTTTTCAATCTTAGACGTTTCAATTACAAAAAATGTTGTGCTTCCATCAGGGGAATAATTCGGATTCCTG
>JBBRFP010000109.1:0-6448 GCA_038241465.1 Cytophagales bacterium
CACATCACCCGCTTAAGCTGATAAAGAACATGAGACTCTGCCATTTCAACCCACACATTCTCCCCTTGAATTTTGTTGACGGTCGCTAGCTTTCCATTGAAGTACATTTTATCAGTATTATCGTTGCGGACAAACATGATCTGCGTACCCTCTTTCAATTCAAGGTTTTGAAGTACAGGAAACATACTCTCAGGAAATTCCCCTTCCATTATCGCCTCAAAGAAATGAGAAGTTGCCTTCAGGCTACGTAGTTCTCTTTGATTGAGCTCGTCAGCTTTATAATTATGTGTGGTAAGGGTTATAATCTCGTTAAGAGAACTAATTTCCTCAGAGCTTTTAAAATGTTTATTAAGTATATCGATATCCTGCTTTGTGGTGACATTGTTCCTGAGATTGTTCAAAATAGTAATGAAGGAAGAATCACTTTGACGGAAGATTTTATCCAATTCAATATAAATAGGAAAATCCTGTTGAAGCGCAACCGCTTCATAGAACCAAGCGCTTTTGTAATACCGACTCAGTGTATCCCACTCATCCCGTCTTACTACGGGTGGCAATTGATACAGATCACCAATGAATAACACCTGAACACCCCCGAAGCTCTGCTTATAATTTCCACGGGCTGCCTTCATGCGATAATCAATTGCATCCAGTAGATCGGCTCGAAGCATACTTACCTCATCAATCACTAATAAGTCGATCGATCGAAGAACCTGTCTGCGTACGCTGTTAAGGGGATGTTTTCGTGCAAGAATATTCTGATTGACAAATCTACTATCCTCGAGGGTACTAGCCGACAGATCGCGGTCAGGCAGGAACGTTAGCGGCGGAAGGAGAAATTGCGAATGGATGGTAACACCACCAGCATTCAAAGCAGCTATTCCGGTAGGTGCAACTACAATATGGGACTTATGAGTAAGCTTTGAGAGATTTCGCAAGAACGTGGTTTTCCCCGTACCGGCCTTTCCTGTAAGAAAAATGTGTCCAGAGGTTGTATTGACAAAAAGGGCCGCAGCTGATAGTAGATCTTCCATCGGGCTTGCAAATAGCAATTTTCACGGCGATGACGCAACGGCCAGGCTAAATTGTCAGGATAACCTGAACAGAATTTATCAGATTCATTGGATTATCAAACTAATCAGCTGATAGCGACTAGGACTATTGAATTTATGCGATTCCATATCATTGGTGGTTGCAGTCCGCAACTACCAAATCGAATCAATTTAAATTGGAGTGCTTGTTTTCTCAGTTGGAAGGAAAACAGAACAATCTCGTAGAAATGAAGCAATCCAGATGTTTGCTGATGAACTTAAAACAGCCTGAGTTCTTAGCCAACGCAAACCTGGCATCAATCCTACAAAACAACAACACCTTTACTTGGCACGGTATTTTTCGCCTACCCTTAAATCCCACAGATGAAAAATATACTCCTTCCTGTGTTGGTCAGTCTTCTATCAAGCTGCGCCATCGCCCAGAATACTCCACCTTCCGAGCGGCTTCAGATTATTCTCACAGTTCGAAACATTTTCGAGGGAACGGATCAACATGACTGGAGCAAGGTTCAGAGTGCTTTCGCCCCAGAGGTCTTCCTGGATTACTCTTCTCTTTCAGGAACTCCTGGCTCAACCCTTAGTTGCTCCGAGATTGTAGAGTCGTGGAAGAAAGTAATACCCGGATTTGACAGTATTCATCACCAGCTCGCACGCTTTCAAGTCGTCATCAAAGACCGTAAAGCAAAAGTTCATTATTTCTGCAAAGCCGATCACATTCTTGCCGGAGAAATCTGGACTGTTGAAGGTGTCTACGATACCGTTTTGGAAAAGAACCATGACCAATGGTTGGTTACAAAGCACAAATTTTCACTTGATCAACAGCGAGGTGATCTAACGTTGGCAGCGAAAGCAAAAGAGCTTGTTAGGAGTCGTTAGAAATCGGAAAAAAGAAGCTGCTCTTTTAAAGCAGCTTCTTGATGTTGTCTTCTCCTTCCGCTGGTATTAACCAGATCAAGTTATTGGAATATCTCTCAGGTATGTCACCATGATTGTTCATCCAGATTTCAAACCACTCCCTGAAGACTAACAAACATCTGTGGATAAAATTCGTGCCATGGAATCAGTCATGCCACCTCGTTAACATTTAATACAGGTGGACGCTAAAAAACTCATACTTTTGAACATATTCTACAAATTGTAGATAATACTCCACAATGCCTCTCTAAAGAACTTTCCAACCGTGGGTAATTCCGCCAATCTCAACGGCTTAGTTTTTTAAGTCCACTTAAAAAACACTCAACAATATGAATTCTCTACTAAAATTGTCAATTGTAATTTCCGTTATGCTCTCAGCATCAGCGCTCAAAGCCCAGCAAAAAACATGGAGTATTGGACCTGAAGCAGGATTAAGCTTTTCAAAATATGGCGGTGATGCCGGCACCAATGATTTCAAGGTAGGCGCAATCGGTGGGTTGTTTCTGACCTACAGCATACAGAATACCTTCGCCATTACCGGAAAAATTCTTTACGCTCAGAAAGGAGCTGCTTTCCAAACCAACGATGTAAAGCAAACCCTGAACTATATCGAAGTACCTATAATTGGAAGATTCTTCCTCAATAAAGAGGGAACATTCAGGCCCAATATTTTTCTTGGACCGTCATTTGGATTTCTTTCAAGTGTTACGAATAAAGTTGGTAGCGCTGATCGCGTGACAGTAGATGATTTTTCTTCAACGTTTAATACTTTCGATTTGGGAGTAACGGGAGGTATGGGTTTCAATATTTTGATCTCAAACGAGACTTATTTTATTATAGACGCTCGTTATACTCATGGACTTTCAGATATTAGCAAAGGGCCAGGTCAGGTAAATAATACCTCGTTGGGAATTACTGCCGGAGTGTCCTTCGGGTTCTAAAAATCCTGATTGAAGTCTCAGGATATCTGAGTTACATTTGGTGAGTAAAATGTGTTAACCACTTTTTACTCACCATGCCTACCGACATAATCATCATTGGCGCAGGGATTGCCGGGCTTACAGCAGCCCGTTCTCTCGCTATGTCCGGTAAATCAATAATAGTGCTCGAAGCTAGTGATCGGGTCGGAGGAAGAATTCACACGATTAAAGGAGAGGGATTTGTTCGGCCTACCGAAATGGGGGCCGAATTTATCCACGGCTCAGCTCCCCTCCTCCGCCGCCTTGCGGGCGAATCAAAGACACCGCTTCTAAGAACAGAAAGTAACGCATGGGAAGTGACCAACGGCCGACTTCGGTTGAGCGAAGTGGCTAATTCTGATATGAAGAAGGTCACGGAGGCGTTGAAAAACCTGGAGTCTGATATGACTATGTCAGATTTTCTCAGTCACTATTTTCCAGGGTCATCGAATACCTCTCAGCGTGAGCACGTGACTCAGATGGTTGAGGGATTCGACGCAGCTGATGTAAGTAAGATAAGCGCGTTATCATTACGCGACGAATGGTCAGGTGAAGATGAATTTACGGGTCATCGCCCTTTGGGAGGTTATTCAAAATTTGTCCACTACTTGACGCATGAGGCCAGGGAAGCGGGCGCGCAATTCTTTCTATCATCCGTTGTTGAAGAGATTCAATGGAAACGAAATGAAGTCAAGGTTGTCTGCACAAATGGAGGAAAATTTACGGCCAATAAGGTAATCGTTACCATTCCAGCGGCAGTATTAAAGCATGGGTCCGTGAGGTTTACGCCAGCATTGGCACGTCACCAGGATGCATTTCAAAAAACTGAGACTGGTGGAGTGATTAAATTTCTATTTGAATTTAAACATGCTTTTTGGGAAAAATCATATCCTAATGTTCGTGAAATGCAGAACCTTGGATTTATTTTTTCAGATGCATTCGTTCCAACATGGTGGACGCAAAGGCCTAATCCAGCGCCGCTACTTACGGGATGGCTTGCAGGTCCTGCAGCACAAAATGCCGGAGATGATGAAGTATTGTTAAAAAAAGCAATCGATTCGTTAGCATACATTTTTGGATGCCATCAGAATTTCATCAAAGAACAAGTTGTTGCCAACCGAATTATTAATTGGCTAAAAGAGCCATTTTCCCTTGGAGCGTATGGGTATAAGACACTGCATACAGCTGATATTCTCAGAGTAGTCAACGAACCAGTGGAAGAGACAATTTTTTTCGCGGGCGAGGCATTCAACGATGGCGAGGAAATGGGAACTGTAGAAGCCGCAATGAACAGCGCGGAGCAGGTTATCAAAAAGATATTTTAAACCCGCGAGACAGACTCCTCTCCCAGAGCAGAGACCGGGCACCGCTTGCATTCGGAACTTTTGAATTCTCTCCGGCGTAAAAATTCCCATTGAGACGTCGTCCGGGATTTTATGTCGTCGATCCTTCGTCCTTTACTTCAGGCTATTTCTTGCTAAAGTATCAACTTATACCCCGATCCATGTACTGTGAGAATAATCCTTGGCTGATTGGGGTTGGTCTCTACTTTCTGACGTAGCCTGACAATAAAATTATCGACGGTCCTTGTAGTGATCTGTTCTTCATAACCCCATACATGTTCAAGCAGGTCATAGCGACTCACTACCTGGTTCTTATTCTTAAATAGATACGATAGGATCTCAAATTCCTTATGTGATAGCTTCACTTCCTCTCCGCCTTCGCTTGTCTGAAAAGCAGCAAAATCAACAACAAGACGGCCAATGGTAACGATAGGGCCTGCTTTATCCGGGGATTGGCTTCTTCTTAGAATTGCCTTGATCCGCGCGAGCAACTCACGCACGCTAAAGGGCTTCGTGATATAATCATCTGCACCAAGTTCCAAGCCAATAATCTTATCAATTTCCTCGCCTTTAGCTGTTAGTAAAATCACCGGCGTTCTGATGCCTGCCACTCGTACAGCCTTGCATACATCAAAGCCCGAAACTCTTGGAAGCATTACATCCAATAATATCAAATCATAGGTGTTGGTCCTCACCTTCGCGAGCCCGGCTTCACCATCACTGGCTGTATCTACCTCATAGCCTTCAATCTCAAGATTGTCTTTTAGACCAAGCCGCATGGCAGGTTCATCTTCAACGATCAATATCTTAATTATCTGACTCATTTTAAATCAAACGGAAAGCAAACGGTAAAAGTTGAGCCCTTGCCAGGTTCGCTCACCACATCAATCTTCCCATTTTGGGCTACAATCAATTGCTTGACGAGCGATAATCCCAATCCGGTACCAGTGCTTTTGGCAAGATCACCTGTAGGAACCCTGTAGAACTTATCAAAGATATGCTTGCTGTTAGCAGCGCTTATTCCTACACCATAATCTTTCACAGCAACATAGCCAAAACCGTTCTCACTACCGGTGGTTATCTCGAGTCTCTTGCTATCTGTGCTGTATTTCATAGCATTATCGATGAGATTAATAATGATTTCAGTGAATGCTTCTTTATCAGCAACTACAGGCTCATTGGATTTCTCATTAAGTGAATATTCAAAGCCTTTTGACGAAAGGTGAGATTCGTATGTTTTAAGAATCTCCCGTATCTCGTTTCCAGTGTGCAGCCGCACTGGATTAAAATTCTTCCTATTTGCTTCAGCCTGACTGAAATTGAGAATTTTATTTACAATACCCGAAAGCCGGCGGGTTTCCTTACTAATGATGCTATAGTACTCTTGCTTTTTTTCTTCCGTTGAAACTCTTCCCATTTCGAGCGTTTCTGCGAACATGCTGATTAACGCAAGAGGGGTTCGTATTTCATGAGAAACATTTGACACGAAGTCAGCTTTGTTCTGAGCCAGTTGCACTTCTTTCTTTACATTCCGAAAAACGAGAACCACAGCAATAACCAATATGATATCGAGTGATATTAATAGGATGAGGTTATTGGCGGTTCTTTCTTCTATCAACATCTGAATAGAAGAACCTTTGGTCCGGATCCCTAGTGCATAATCCGGGAATAACCAGAAATCCTTAGTGAATGCCTCCGCCTGCATTGAAACACTGTCTGTCAACAATGTTGAATAAACAGGTTGCACGACTTCCTTCTTAAACGCCGACAAAATGAATTGATCCTTGGCGATAACCTGGAGCCTAGGACCAACCAACTCCTGGATAAATGAGTTCGGATCAATCAATAATCCGACAACACCTATTTTCGATTCAGAATCGCCGGAAATATAAATGAGGCATTGAATATCTTTAGGCACACCCCAATCGATGGGAAGTACTCCTATTTTTTGAAAACCACTTCTCTTGTAGGAAGCAAGCTGTGCTATCTGATTAAATCCATCGGCAAGCCCCTCCCTGATCCTATTCTTAAAGCTACTATCCAGTTTATGATTAGAGAAAAAATACTGAACTGGCTTGCCGTCGATCGTATCAGCCATAAAGACTCCCGTGATAGAAGAATTGTACATTAACATTTCGCTTATTCTTGCTGGAACAGAATCGGGCGCTTCAGTATCTTT
>JBBRFP010000110.1:0-6447 GCA_038241465.1 Cytophagales bacterium
AAGTGAAATCAAGGCTCTAATTTCCCTCTTGGACGATGATGACAAGCAGGTCGTCACGCACGTGGAGGAGAAAATTCTTTCACTGGGTAAGGAAGTAATTCCTTTTTTGGAAAAGGAGTGGGAGACGAGTTTTAATCCAACGTTGCAATCACGCATCGAAGAAATCATTCATGTTCTTCAGTATGATTTATTAAAGAGCCGATTACTGGCATGGTACCATACCGACGACAAGGAACTGCTGACTGCGATGTGGTTAATCGCAACGTATCAATATCCTGACCTTGAACTCGAGAAACTGAAACAGGAACTGGAACAGATCTATTACGAGACCTGGCTGGAGTTCAAACCCGATCTTTATCCGATTGACCAGATCAAGGTCGTTAACGGAGTACTTTTCAATAAGCTGAAGTTTGGCGCCAACACAAAGAATTTTCATTCCCCCGGGAATTCGATGATCAATGTGGTGTTGGAAACACGTAAGGGCAATCCAATTACCCTTTGTGTGATCTATATGCTCGTAGCACAAAAATTGAAGCTACCAGTGCAGGGAGTTAATCTTCCCAACTTATTTATCCTTACCTATAAGGATGGACTGAATAATCAGTTCTACATCAACGCTTTTAATCGTGGGCTTATTTTTTCCAAACAGGACATTGAAAATTACATCAATGAACTGCACCTTGTGCCTCAGAATTCATTTTTTGAGCCATGCGATAATCTTGAAATTGTCCGTCGCGCGTTGCGCAATCTCATCATGTCATTTGAAAAAATGGGCGAGCATGCAAAGGCTGAGGAAGTGAAGTTGTTGTTGGTGGAGATTTCGGATGGAGGAGATTTAGGCGTGTAATCAATTCGACCTTTTTGCTCAAATGTTGAACCACATTATTTCCTGCGGATTGAACAACCGATCGCTCGCACAGTGGGGGTGGTCATCGGTTGTCCGGCTAGTAGTTTATCGATAGCGTTTCTTAAATAATTTTCGGTTACGGCCGCTGATACTTGTGCATTGTCATCGATAGCACCGCTGTACACAACACTAAATTTTCCTCCATTATTCTTTAATAGAAATGCCTCCGGACTTTTTTTTGCCCCTAGGCATTCCATTGCTATCTGATCTTTATCGGCGAGATAGGGAACCGATAACGTCCATGTGTCAGAAGTAGATTTCATTTTAACGGCAGACTCTTCAGGCTCCTGATAGGAATTAACAAGCAAAAACTGAATCTTACCCTGATAGGTCGTGATGAGATGTTTCAATCTTGCGGTGTAGTATCCATCATATGGACAGACGTTGCTTGTAAAAAGAATGACAAGACCTGAACACGTGGGATAGTTATCCAGCGATATGGTCGCGCCGTCTACCACATTAGTCAGTGTAAAATTCTGAACAGGTGTTTGGGCAATAGCGGAAGATGAAACCGCCATTAAGATTAATACCAGTAATTTTCGCATAGTTAATTTGTTGTGTCGGTATACACCATTACAAAGTCTTCGGTTACAAGATACTGCAACATCACCAAAGTTTCATGATTAGATAATCTGATCCTGCCGGTAAGGGATCCTGCTTTCGCTAGGGTAAATGGGGTGATCAATAAATTTTCAATAAAGTGAAGATTTTTTTTTCCGTAGATTTTATAAAGCGACTCCTTGCCACACCAATAAATGCATAGTTTGGTAATATTGTCACCGGCATCAGCGATTTCGTTTTTATTAAATACCCTGTAAGCTATACGTCTGAGTTTGTCCTTCGGTTGCTCCAGGTCAATTCCGACCGAATTTAACCGATCGATTTGGGCCGCCACATACGGATACGAATGGGAGAGAGAAATATGATGCGGATGTTCGTTGAGGAAAGGTTTTCCGTATTCATCTTTTTTAATGCCATTATATAACAACCCCAGATTCTCCGCCAGTGATTTGATCAAGGTTCTGCCTGACAGCCACTCGAGCCGTTTTTGAGTATTGACAATTTCTTCCGGGCACGACTCCATGGACTCAAACGAAAGAGCTTCCTCGGATTCACGAATGTGCCAGAGGCCCCAGGCCTTTTCTTCCCCAAGCGAACTGATTTCTAAAAGTGGCATTAGGTTGGTGTGATATTCCAGAGCAATTTTGTAATTCAAAGATACAGACTGTTATCCGTTAACTGTTAACGGTTAAACAACATGAGCACTGTTCAGGTAAAAAAACTCCATACGCTTACAGGCCACCGGGACTGCGTTTATACGCTGCAGCCTTCGGATGATCCCGCCGTATTTTTTTCTGCTGCAGGAGATGGGATGGTAGTAAAATGGGACTTGAACAATCCAGAGGAAGGGCAACAGATCGCGCAGTTAGCCAACTCTATTTATGGACTTCATTATTCTTCTAAAAAAGACATTCTGGTTGCCGGCCATAACTACGATGGAATTCATCTGCTGGATTGGAGGCACAAGAAAGAGCTTGGCTCGCTGAAGCTTACGTCGTCTGCAATTTTTGACATACAATCACTCGGCAATAAATGCTTTATTGGGTCCGGAGATGGGTCACTGACAATCGTGGATCTGGAACTGCTCGTGATTAATAAACAGGTTAAGGCATCCGAAAAAAGCGCGCGCACTATTGCCATTAACCCCGGCGCCGGGGAACTGGCGGTGGGGTACAGTGATAATTTCATTCGGATCTTCCGGCTGGAAGATCTCTCGCTAAAACAGCAATGGGAAGCCCACAAGAATTCAGTTTTTAACCTTAGTTACAGTCCCGACTTTAAGTTTTTAATGAGCGGATCCAGGGATGCACACTTCAAATCGTGGTCTGTGGAGGATAGTTATAGCCTTTATGAAGAGGTGGCGGCACACCTCTACGCAATCAATAATCTGGTTTTTAGTCCGGATGGCAAACATTTTGTAACTTGCAGCCTGGATAAATCGATCAAGGTCTGGCAGATGGCTGACTTGACACTTTTAAAAGTAATAGACAAGGCCCGGCATGCTGGTCATGGAACTTCGATAAATAAGCTGCTTTGGTCTCCTTTTAAGAATCAGTTAGTAAGTGCCAGCGATGATCGAACAATATCCTTATGGGACGTAATTTTTTAAACTATAAAACTTTAACCCTACGTCATGAAGGTCACACCGTTAGAAATCCGTCAAAAATCTTTTGAACGTACCCTTAGAGGTTACGACAAAGACGAAGTGAATGCATTCCTCCTTTCATTATCCCAGGAATGGGAAAGAATGAATGATGAGGTGAAAGAGCTTCGAATGAAGCTTAACGCCTGCGAAAGCGAGGTGGCAAAGTTGCGTGAAGTGGAGACATCCCTTTTTAGGACATTAAAAACTGCCGAAGACACTGGCGCCAATGTTGTGGACCAGGCAAAAAAAACAGCGGAACTTTATGTTCGCGAAGCACAAATCAGTGCCGATGCGATGCTCCATGAGGCGAAGACACGCGCAAAAAATACAATTGAAGAAGCCGACGACCTGTCGAAACAAATGATGGGCGAGATGGAAGATGGTCTTCGTGAATTAGTTCAGCTGTATAAATCGGCGGAGTCACAGCGTAACAACCTGATCGATGATCTGACGCGGATTGCCAATGAGACGCTTGATCGTGCTGAGCGGGTAAAAAAATCAACAAAGAGTTTCAATCCGGATGATCATTTGAATTATGCAAAGCGTGAGGTAAAGAGGACTATGTATCCCAATGAAGTTGGAAGCAAACGTCTTCATACTCAGCCGGAGGCACAAAAACCGATCATTTCAGAGTCAGAGCCAATGCGATCTTTTTTTGATGAAGTCGCATGACAGGGAAAGTTATTCTGGAAGGACTTGAGTTTCATGCCTATCACGGCGTGTATCCTCATGAGCGTTCTTCCGGTAATAAATTTGAAGTGGATGTGGTCGTGGAGACGGAGTTTGGCGACGCTGCATTTCAGGACGACCTTTCCGGAACGATCAACTACGAAGATGTGTATGCTCTTGTAAAAGCGGAAATGGAAAAACCATCTAAGCTATTGGAGCGGGTTGGACATTCTATCGCAGAACAAATCCTTAAAACTTTCCTTGACGCCGCCGCGGTGCAAATAAGCATTTCTAAATTCAATCCACCGATAGGAGGAGTTTGCAAAAAAGCATCCGTGGTGATTAATAGAAAAAGGTAATCAACATTTCTCTAATTTGAGATCAGACCATTTCGGCGAAACGACAGTGCTATATAATCAAATTTCTGATCACTGATTACCGCTTACTTTAGGGGAAGTTGGTCTACAAAAACGAAACCCCGGGCGTCATCACCCTCGAAATAATCTACCTCTTTCCCGATCACATACATTGTGTGCTTTTTGTCTACATAGACAGGGATGCCATTGATTTCGTAAGAGAGGTCTGACTCCTTTTTTTTGTCAAATCCAATAATAAGCTTTGCACCGCCGCATCCTCCACCTCCGCGTATGCCAATTCTCAAACCATAATCGGCCGGGATATTTTTGTTTTGCATGATCTTTTGCACTTCGTCGGCCGCTTTCGCTGAAAGGGTAACAGGTTTTACCTGATCAAACATGATGACGCAATTTAATTTCGTGTGGTTTTTCGCGTGTTATGGAAGGTTTTTACTTTCTTTTCGGAATTCCGGAAATGGCTAATCTTTCATTTACTATTCGTTGAGATACCATCAAAATTAGCTAATTTTTAAACACCTTTACAGGACAAAAGATTCTATGGAAGCTATAATTGAATTCGGAAAAATTATTATCCCTGCCGCCCTGGTTCTTTACGCAGTCTACCTTATGGTACGCTCGTTTATCATCAAAGAAATTGAGCTGAAGAAACTTGAGATACGTACTCGTAGTATCGAAACAATCTTGCCGAATCGCCTTCAGGCGTATGAGCGCATGTGCCTCTTTCTGGAGCGTATCTCGCCACCCAACTTGTTGTTGAGATTGAATAATCAGGGTTATTCGGCCAGGGAATTTCATAAACTTCTGCTCGACGAAATTAGAAATGAATACAACCACAATGTTTCGCAGCAGATTTATATGAGCGAAGATGTTTGGAATATGATCAAGAATGCAAAGGAAGATCTGGTCATAATGATCAATGAGTCTTCTTCTGATATGCCCGCGGAGGCTTCAAGTCTTGATCTCGCTCGTCGAATATTCGAGCGCACGCTCGAGAAGAAAGTAGAGCCCATCAACCATGCTCTTTCAGAATTAAGAAAAGAAATTCAGCAGACCTTCTGATGAGAACAGCTATTATCGCAGGTGCTACTGGATTGATTGGAAAGCAAGTACTTGAACTATTGATAGCAGATGGTTCGTATGGTAAGATAATCGCAATCACACGAAAGCCTCTTCTGGTATCGAATAGTAAACTTCAAAATCTTATAATGGAGTTTGCTGATCTTTCTACTAACGCTAGTCAGTTGAAAGGTGATGATGTATTTTGCTGTCTGGGCACAACGATAAAGCAGGCTGGCTCTAAAGAAGCCTTTCGGAAAGTTGATTTTGAATATCCTGTTAATCTGGCGAAGCTCACAAATACTCTTGGAGCGAAGCAGTTTCTTTTAATTACTGCGTTAGGCGCAGAGAAAAAATCTTCGGTCTTTTATAACAAGGTAAAAGGTGAGGTGGAGGAAGAGATTGAAAAAATTGGTTTTGAATCCTATCACATTTTTCAGCCATCGATGCTGATAGGCTTGCGAACAGATGAGCGAGCAGCCGAGCGGGTTGGACAAAGCGTGATGAAAGTGCTGGATTTTGCCATTCCCAAAAAATATAAAGCTATTGAATCCGGCAAAGTGGCCCGCGCAATGGTTAAAATTGCGTTGCAAAATCAAAAAGGGAAACATATTCATGCATCCTCCGAATTGCAGTCTTTTTAAGATCTCTATTTATATATTTTTTCTGTCACCATTGATCCTATTTTCTCAAAGTAGTATCCAGGGAAAGGTGGTGGATGAGAAAAGCCTGGGTGTTCCATTTGCAAGTGTGTTCCTTATCAATACAACCCTCGGTGTTTCAACAGGTGAGGATGGTTCTTTTGAGATAAAAAATATTCCTAACGGGCAATATGACTTTACAGTCTCTGCCGTAGGGTTCAAGCGGTTTCAACAATCCATTGAATTTCTGTCTGCTAACCGTAGAATTGAAATCCGCTTAAAGCAGGATTCTGTAATGTTATCAGAGGTAGTTGTGCGTCCGAACGATTCCAATAGAAAGTATCTTGGGCAGTTCAAAAAATTATTTTTAGGGACAACAAGTAATTCGTTGCGTTGCGACATTCTCAACCCTGAGGACCTTGATTTTGTTTATGATAAAAATTCAAAAAAGCTTACTGCTCAGGCCATAAGGCCAATTGTCGTCGAAAATAAGGCTCTTGGATATAGGATTCATTATACACTTGATTTTTTTGAATATGATGAGAAAATGATGATCAGAAAGGTTCAGGGAGCAGAGCGATTTGAAAATAT
>JBBRFP010000111.1:0-6433 GCA_038241465.1 Cytophagales bacterium
GGTGTGGCGTCATGGCATTTTGGAGTGAAGAGCCGATAAGCGGTTTTTTGATGATTTTCATGGTGATATTATCGATTGGAGGCATCGGCCTTTGTACCTATTGGATACTGGAGACGATCGTTTGGAAAGTAATCATTAGCAAAGATTCAATTGCAGTAAAGAGTATTTTTGGTTTGAATTCTCTACGCTTCGAAGATGCTATTGGCTTTAGAACGATAGAGAATAACATAATAATTTTTCCAAAGGATTCTTCAAAAAAGAAAATCAAAACCTCTGCTTATGTCGAGAGATCATCTGAATTTACCGATTGGCTGGGAGCAAATTTCGTTAATCTTGACCTTCAGGATGTAGTAAATGATACTATCGAAATATTAAGCAATGAAGAGCTGGGCTTTACGTCAGAAATAAGAGAGCAAGCACTAGACCGCGCAAGAATAGTAACGAGGATCGTAAATATCCTGGGATATGGTCTTTTCTTCTGGATTCTATTTTATCCTCGGCCTTATTTGGTTGCCTTGTCTATCGGAATATTTTATCCATTTACCGTATTAATAGTCTTATTTTTCTACCGAGGTCTGATAAAATTTAACGAAAGGGTAGCCACCGCATATCCGTCGGTGTTTTATGGATTTTTAATGGGCGGCTTTGGCGTATCTATCAGAGCCCTCTTGGATTATGAAATCCTTGATTATTCACAGCTTTGGATAATCACATTGATCGGGGCAGTAGTGCTTTTATTTGTAGTATTATTCTCTGGAATAGAGCCTCTAAAGTTCAAAACCACGGTCGATTACTTCACGGCAATTTCAATTTTCCTTTTATTTTGGGTTTATAGTTTCGGTGCTTACGTCGTTTCGAATTGTCTTTATGATCAATCAAATCCAACACAATATGAAACACAGGTTGTTGATAAAGAAATTAGTAACGGAAAGACAACTACTTACTACTTGAAACTAAATCCATGGGGTCCCAGATCGGAGATTGAAAAAGTCAGTGTTCCTGAGGAGGATTATAACAAGGCAGAAATAGGAGAGCGGGTAACTGTATACTTAAAGGATGGATTTTTCAAAACACCGTGGTTTTACGTAATTGTAAATTAGGAATGATCTTTCCAATATTCTTATGAGAGAAAAATATAAATCAACCATCTCTTTCAGTGTTTGTATATCATTTCTGTTGATTTTGGTCTTCTCCTGCGAAAAGAAGGCCCCCAAGGAATCATCCGAAGCAGCCATCGACACGCTGGCGACTATCGTTGAAAACGGCGAGCAAGAAGAAGACTATACATTCTCTAACGAATACCTGATTTCCTATAAAGACTTCATCGATCACCTTGATGCTTTTCAAGTCAGTAACATGCAGGTAGCCAGTGATAAGTTTAAATCAGTTTTCAAAGGAGCCGATCCCAATACGTGTGATTCGGCTTATTATATTTTTGATAGATACTATTCGCTCACCGATGACCGTATCAATGAGACCCATTCAAATGATACAACGAACTTTGAAGCGTTCACGATACAAGATGCCGTTCTATCGGAAAAGCTTACAAATTATCAGGCTACTCTGAACGCGAACGGATTTCGCATGTCATCCACTGAAGGGATAAGTTATATTGAAAAAGACAGAAGTTACGTAAAGAATAATTTTTATAACTTCCTCACACCTATAATGGTTGAATATCTCGATCAGCTGAGTAAAGAAAATGATGAGGGGTATTGGGAAGATGGTAGTCTGATGATATCTCCAACGGTTTTAGTCGATCGAATCATCTGGTGGGAGTTTTTCACAAAACAGAATCCTCGGTTCATTTTCAAAAATCTTCCCCATCAAAAGCAACAGCTCTATATGGCGAGTCTTGTAAGAGGTGAAGACAATACTCCGTTATACGATGACGAAGAAAAAATGGAGTTGAGTGGATATTTTAAAGAGGCGTATGAATATTTGTTTTCCAAGCAAGGCAACTCACAGGCCGCACGTGATCTTAAGCCGTATTATAATGCCCTGACCAAAAAAGATACGGCTGAGATCAACAAGTTTCGGCGAGCACTTTAATAACAATAGCTAGGATTATTTCACGCTACTTCAACGCAGTTTGCTCCGTTTCGTTTGGTTCTATTGGTCCTGCCGGTTACAAACGAACGCGAGGGTGTTACCACTCACGACAAATGCCCAAAGCAGCCGAATTTTAGAAATCGGAATAGACCTATCAGCTGTTGATCCCGATTACTGTTGGATAGACGAATAGATTTTGATTTAAAAGTGACCTGTTTTGATTTACAACTGATATAGAAATGCCTGGTTTTGATATAGAAGTGATATAGACCTGATATAGAAGTGATATACAACTGATTTATATCTGATATAGAACTGATTTACAAAGGCTTTACAAAGGCTTTACAAGTCATTTAGCCACGATTTAATGGAGATGAAGTGATGGCTAGGATGAATTCGGAGAATCCTTAGTTTTTCAGCCTGCGCTGCTGCTTGGAAATCTCGATGCGATAGAGCTAACGAATAAACCGGATAGCCTTCTCCACCATTCTCACACGCATGGGCGTATTTCCTACATACTCTCCGTCCATATCAATAGGCAGGGGCTTCTCCGATTCAATATTGACTTCTCTCGCTTCCTCATAAAAAACGTGAGGGTGTTTGATATGCTTGCTCTTTTTTATATCCGACAGACTTTTTAAATAGAATCCCAACGACACTTTGCCGATAATAACAAGAGCAAACATTCCATCATCAGGTCTGGCATCCGGTGCAATCCCAAGGCCGCTTCCAAAATATTTTCCGTTCGCAACAATATAATTAAGAACCCTGCCCGTATAGATTTTTGTATCCGCGCTCGCTTTAATGGCTTGGTGCCTATAGGAAATCAACGACCTGATGATTGCCAGTTGGTATGCTGCAAATGCACCTATCCATTTAGGAGATTTATTAACGCGTTTGGAAACAATACCACCAATCCCCACATCGACGATGTTTATAAAATACCGTGAAGCATCATGCCCCGATAAATTTTGAAATTTCACCAATCCAAGATCAATCACGTTGAATTGATCTTGGTCGATACGTTCTTTTAATTCAGTGAGATTAAACTTGACATTGATGCTTTTGGCAAAATCATTTCCAGTGCCGTGCGGGAGTACGCCCATCCGAAGGTTATTGGAATCGCCTTCGGAAAGCGTTTTTCTGGACTCCATCACACCGTTAGCAACCTCATTCAGGGTACCATCCCCTCCAACGCAAATGATGTGCGTGGAACCCTCATTGATTGCTCTTGATGTCAACGTGATTCCATTTACGTCCGGTTCTGTGACATAAATGGTAATCTTATAATCATTTGGAAACGCACGGTGTATTTGTCTTTTGAGTCGCCCCTGAAAGCTTATTTTTCCATTGACTATGAACGCGATATTCTTCATAACAAATCAGGAATCGTAGTCAGCTTTTTTTGGTTGTATTTTGCAAATCCTTAAATCCAGTAAATCCTGCTTCTAACAATGTGCAGCGAATAATTTGTCTCGTCGCGCCGTTATTTTATAATGAATCCGTCCCGTGCCAATTCTTTGGCAGTCATGTTTATCACATTGACATCTAATCGGATAGGCACTCGCGGTGTATCGGTAGCGTCAGTTTCAACCGAGACGATACTATCAATAACACCCATTCCTTTAAATACCTGTCCAAAGACAGTGAAATTTCCATCGAGTCTCGCAAGGCCTTTTTTATTTTGAACGATGTAGAACTGACATCGTGCGGAAAGTTTATCGGGATTATCGTCACGTCCGGCACCAACGGCTCCATAGATATGCTTCAAATTATCATCAAACTCAGGTTTTAGCAAGTATTCCGGATCGGTAAATCCTGCAGGCGTGTCCGGACAACCGCCCTGCGCAACGAAATTTTTTATTACGCGATTAAATGTCAATGAATCCCAATAGTTGTCGTTTGCAAGCTGAATAAAGCTCTTCTTATGATTGGGCGTTTGGTCATACAGCCAGAATAATATTTCTCCTTTGCTGGTTTTGATTTGACCGATTGGATAGGTCGTTTCGCTTCTGTTTGAAAAACCAGTAACAGCCAGAAACAGGGATACCCATATTATTATTTTCATAGGTCAATAGTTAATGTTGCCTAGTCTCAGCTGCGCTTTTTCGTCGCCGATTTTCTACCGCCCTCGTAAAATATCAAGGCGCTACGGTAACGAAAGAAAGATTTTGTCTCCGAAATACCTATTTCTCTAAGTGCAAGGACTTTCTTTTGCGTTGCTACCCCAGTAACATTGAATCCTACTATGGATACTTCGTGGTAAAAACCCTAACAACAAAGGTGTTCTTTCACCGCCTAATCTCAAACCCTTTAAAGTTTTTAATCTCTCCTTCCTCAACTTCCACCTTCTCTACTTTAGCATTTGAAGGTCCGGCTTTGCACCACTCTTTAAGTTTTTCAACTTGTTCTGCAGGCCCTTCTGCCTCCAGATAAACGCTGCCATCGGGTTCATTGCGAACAATGCCTGAAAGCCTTAGCTCTTCGGCTTTTGCTCTTGTATGAGTGCGATAATTCACGCCCTGCACGATACCATAGATTCTAAGCCGAACATTTAGATCCATATGTATTTAAAATATGTAATCGGTATTTAAAAACGCCGACTCGCGGTTTCTGAGAATATTACCTACAATGGCCTTGTTCTCCGTAGTAGATTTTGCAGCAACCAACGTTCTGATAGAAAATACCCTAAGAGCATCTCCAATAGAAAGCGTTCCCTCAGCAGAATCCTTTCTTCCATTAAATGGAAACGAATCCGGACCACGCTGACATTGCGTATTGATATTGATGCGACCAACCTGATTGGCGAAAGCGTCTATGAAGCGGCTAATCGTTTTAGAATCCTTACCGAAAATGCTTAGTTGTTGTCCAAACTGGGAGTTCAAAACATAATTAATTGGTTCATCATCACTTTCAAAAGGTACGATCGGTATTACTGGTCCGAACTGTTCTTCTGAATAGACGCGCATTTTTTCATTTACCGGATATAATACGGTTGGATAGAAAAATGTATGAAGCATTTCTCCTCCACCGGGATTCATAATGCGTGCTCCATTTTTTACAGCATCCTCAACAAGTCCTTTAAGATATTCTGTTTTTCCTGGTTCGGGTACAGGAGTAATAGCAACACCCGGATCCCAGGGCATCCCGGGCTTTAGTTTCGTAATTCCGTCGGTTAATTTTTTAATGAATACATCCAGTATACTCCGGTGTACGAAAAGTATTTTCAATGCTGTACAGCGTTGACCATTGAATGACAAAGTTCCCGTCAGGCATTCCGCTACTGAATTATCAAGGTCAGCATCTGCCATAATGATCGCTGGATTTTTTGCATCCAATCCGAGAATCGCCTTGAGACGGTGAGATTTCGGATGAAGCTTTTTTAATTCATTGGCTCCTTTATTTGTTCCGATGAATGCAAAGACATCAATCTTTCCGGTTTCCATAAGGGCGCCAACTGTTTCGCGACCACGCCCATAGATAATATTTATTACACCTGGCGGAAAACAATCGCGGAAAGCTTCCAGCAATGGACGAATCAGGAGAACTCCATATTTAGCGGGCTTGAATACAACAGTGTTCCCCATAATTAATGCAGGGAAGAGTGTGGTAAAAGTTTCATTAAGCGGATAATTGAATGGCCCCATGCAAAGGGCCACTCCCAACGCAACCCGCCGCACTTGTCCCATAATTCCCTGCTCCTGAACAAACTTTGCCGAATTGCGATCAAGTTCTTTCAATGCATTGATGGTGTCAACAATGTAATCGCAGGTGCGGTCGAATTCCTTTTCAGAATCTTTTTGCGCTTTCCCAATTTCCCACATCAGGAGATTCACAATCGTAGTGCGTTGTTCACGCATCTTCACAAGAAATTTCTCAACATGTTCAATACGCTCAGTAACGCTCATTAATGGCCAGGCGCCATGACCCAGATCATAGGCGGCAACAGCCGCATCTAAGGCCTGAAGGGATTCTTTTGTAGTAAGTAATGGCGTGCTTCCAATTTTTTTCTGTTCCAACTGATCACCCTTTTTAAAAAAGACAGGACTCATCACTGGATTCATATCGCCTTGCCATAGGCGGAGTTCTCCGTTAATTAGGTACTCCCGCTGATCAATGAATTGTGGTAATCGAACTGCTGTAGGAACTGATTCTTCTGTAGGGAAAAGATTGGAAAGAAATTCACTCATAGATTATAATTTGTTAGTTGCTATCATACTTATGGCAGAGGAGGTACCAATGCGGTCTGCCCCAGCATCAATTAGTTGTTGCGCTTGTTCGCGGGTCTTTATTCCGCCGGAGGCTTTTATGCCTACCGATGAAGGTAAGGAGTTTCTCATCAATTTAACGTGCTCAGCTTTTGCGCCGGAGGGGGCAAATC
>JBBRFP010000112.1:0-6418 GCA_038241465.1 Cytophagales bacterium
CTTGAAAAACTGGGCTTGAAGATCACCTGGGAGAATATTGGAGATCCGATCCACAAGAATCACCAATTGCCGTTGTGGATGAAGGACATCGTTGCGGATCTCGTTCGTGATAATAGCACGTACGGATATTGCCCTTCAAAAGGGATGTTAAGCACGCGTGAGTTTCTGGCAAAACAAACCAATGCTTTCGGTGGCGTCCAGATATCTGCTGATGATATTTGTTTCTTTAACGGTCTTGGTGATGCCATTGGAAAAGTATACCAATACATTGTTCCAACGGGACGTGTCATAGGTCCATCTCCTGCGTATTCAACACACTCGAGTGCGGAAGCGGCGCACGCTAATCACCAGCCGCTCACGTACAAGCTTGACCCGGACAACAAATGGTATCCGGATCTTGATGACCTTTACAACAAAGTAAAGTACAATCCGAATATTGCCGGGATACTTATTATCAATCCGGATAACCCAACAGGCATGGTTTATCCACTGGAAACGCTGAAGCGCATAGTAGACATAGCCCGTGAGTTTGACCTCTTTATTGTAGCTGATGAGATCTACATCAACATTACATACAATGGTGCCAAAGCGTACTCGCTGGCGGAGGTAATCGACGATGTACCTGCCATTTCAATGAAGGGAATTTCTAAAGAAATGCCGTGGCCGGGCTCACGTTGTGGCTGGATGGAATATTATAACCGGGACAAGGATACAGAATTCAATCGCTATTGTCAGGCACTGGATAATGCAAAGATGATTGAGGTTTGTTCTACCAAGCTTCCGCAAATGGCGATTCCCAAAATACTGGGTGATCCGCGTTTTAAATCGTATCGTGATGAAACCAATAAGAATATTGGTAAGCGAAGTAAAAAAATTGCTGATATCTTAAAAGGCATTCCCCAACTCACCTTCAACGAAACCTTTGGTGCATTTTACAATACGATTATCTTTTCAAAGGATGTGCTGAAGGTTGGGCAGAAAATGAAGATATCCAACCCGGCCATTAAAACGCAAGTGGAGAAGTGGTTGGAAAAAGATATTCCCCTTGATAAACGATTTGTGTACTATTTATTGGGTGCAAAGGGGATTTGTGTGGTTCCCATCTCGTCCTTTTGTTCTGAGCTCAGCGGGTTCAGGGTAACTCTGCTCGAGGAAGATGAGCAGATACTCATCGAGACATTCACAAAAATCAGAGAGGGAGTGATCGAGTATGTAAACTCATAAAAAAATAAGCCCTGAAAGTGACGTAGCGAACTTCGTTCTTTCAGGGCCAGAATTTTATACGTATTTACAACAAAGCTTTAGTCTTTCGTCCTTGATCTTTAATCTTTAATCTTACAAAGATTTAATCATAATATTCCTAAACCATATTTCGTGACCATGGTCCTGAAGGTCGATGTGTCCTGTAGGTGACAAGCCATAGCCCGGAAACTCCTTCCACTTGCTACCCGCCACTTTTTCTTTCCACTGATCTGTGCCAAACTCATACGACACTACCTTCTCACCATTGATCCAATGTTCAACTTTATTATTGTTGATCATGATTTTTGATGTGTTCCATTCTCCGATCGGATTTACTTTTTTATTTTCAGAGGGAACGTCAACATCATAATTGCTGGCGGTTTGATTCTTTGGTTCAACGCCTCCCGGATACTCTGCGTCGTCAATGATCTGATATTCAGGTCCACTTGCATAAGGAAGATCGTACTCCTCAGTGACATGATAAATAACGCCGCTGTTAGCGCCTGTTGGAATTTTCCAATCGAAAACCAATTCAAAATTCTGATATTGCTCGGTCGTCATCAGGTCGGAGCGCTTTGATGAAGCCTCCGTTACGGGTTTGCAGTGAATGGTTCCGTCTAGTACTTCCCAGGTATCATTTTCTTTTCCTTTGAAAATTCTCCAACCATCAAGGGACTTACCGTCAAACAATAATTTCCAGCCGTCTTTGGTCTGGGCTTCAGTAAGTTGATTCGGAACTTCAGATTTTTTGGGCTCGCAAGCGAAGGCCAAAGCAACTAGACAAAGAATTGCAATACTCTTTTTCATGATTTTGGTTTAATTAGAAAGTTAAATATACGGGTATCGCTTAGAAGATCTTCCCCGGATTTAAAATACCATTAGGGTCGAAAACCTTTTTTATACCGCGCATCAAATTCAGGTTCACATCGCTCATCGCGATCTGCATATACGGACGTTTTGCAATGCCAATACCGTGTTCACCTGAAAGTGTTCCGCCAAGGCTTACCGTCAGCTTGAAAATCTCACCAATACCATCAGGAATTTTTGTTTCCCAATCTTCTTCACTGATATTCTCTCTCAGAATATTTACGTGAAGATTGCCATCTCCAAGGTGACCAAAGCAAACAGTATTAAAACCATAAGCCTTTCCAATCTCTTTAATGCCTGAAATAAGTTTTGGCATATTTGAACGAGGTACAACAACATCATCGGACTTGGTCAGCGTATACCAATTAACGGCGGGCGATATATTCCTTCTTATTTTCCAGAGCTCTTCTTTTTGGGCCGAGCTTTCTGCAAACAATACTTCCCCGGACTGAAATTTTTCTACCACCCCCATCACGCGTTCAGCATCCCGCATTAGTACCTCTTCGTCATTGCCGTCCAGTTCGCAAAGCACATACGCGTTCATCCCTTCAGTAAGCTTTGTAGTCACCGGACTGTTCAAAACCTTTTCACAATATTCAAATGTTTTAAAGGCTGCTTCCTTTTCAAAGAATTCCATTCCTGAAGGAGTGATGCCTGCTACGAAGATCGCAGCGATCGCACGGCACGCTTCTTCATTCGTTGTAAACGGGATCATCATCAAAACATTTTTTTGAGGGAATCCACGAAGCTTAAATACGATTTTTGTTATAATGCCCAATGTGCCTTCACTTCCGCACATCAGTTGCGTCAAATTATATCCGGTTGAGTTTTTTAGTACGTTGGCGGCCGTCCAAATAATTTCTCCGGTAGGTAACACTACTTCTATATTTAATACATAGTCGCGCGTAACGCCGTACTTCACCGCTTTGGGTCCACCGCTGTTATTAGAAAGATTTCCACCAAGAAAGCAAGAGCCTTTGCTTGCTGGATCCGGTGGATAGAAAAGTCCTTTTTCTTTAACGGTATTCTGAAATACTTCGGTAATGACTCCAGGCTCAACAGTTGCCTGAAGATTGAGCTCATCAATATTTAAGATTTTATTGAAGCGTTCCATGGAAATAACCAACCCGCTTTTTACCGGGATCGCACCACCACTCAGTCCAGTACCTGCACCGCGTGGTGTAACAGGAATTTTATTATTATGACAAATCTTCAAAAGCTCGCTTACTTCCTGGGGTGTTCGGGGTTTGACGACCACATCCGGCATAAAAAAATAATCCTCCGTCTTGTCGTGGGCGTAATCTTCTTTACTTCTGGCATCAATCATCACATAGTCTTCCCCTACAATCTTCCTGAATTGCTCTATTATTACTTCTGCTATGTTGTTTTCCTGAATTTCTACCTCTTTAACGTGTGCCATGAATACTGTAAATTTGTATTGTTATAAAATGTAATGACGAAACGGCCCAAAGTTACGCAAATCTGTTTTTACAAAACGTGTCTTTATCTCTTACTTTTTGCTTCAATATTTTCCTGCGGCAGCGCCCACAAAGCCAAAGTTCACGACAAGCAGATAGACGCTGTCATTCAAAAAGCACGGACATTTACCGGTACCCCCTATAAATGGGGAGGAACCACCCGTTCGGGTCTGGATTGTTCCGGGCTGACCACCAACGCCTACAGCGCGATTAATATTACGCTTCCGCGTCAGGCAGATGCCCAATCCAGCGTGGGGGAAAAAATCAAGATCAAGGACCTTCTGCCCGGCGATCTCTTATTCTTCGCTACTGGAAAGAAGAAGAAGGAAATTACACACGTGGGTATTGTCACCGACGTGAAAGGCAATGACAATGTAAAGTTCATTCACGCGTCGACTACATTAGGGGTGGTGGAGACAAATCTATATTCGGATTATTATATTAAGAGGTTTCGATTAGCGAGAAGGATTATTGATAAGTAGAAGTCTAGTTGAACTTTGAAATTGAAATCTATACCTTCATCTTGTGACCCCCATTCCATTAAAGAATAAGCTGATCCAGTACGCAGATTAACAAGTTCCGACCTTGTGCCAGTAATTGAAGCTACAGAGTGTAGTGCAGATATTCGTGTCGCAAAATAGTAATACGTAGTAAAATAACATTATCATTTAACGGCAAGATAGTTGATGCTCTACAGTGATAAGAATCGAGATTTGACTCTTGTAAAGACGATAGTGCATTAGAAAGATGTCGACTATGAAACAGAATTTTATTGATCAAATTTGGTTATACGTTTGATTGCACTCATCAATATTCGCCAAATGATGTGAAGGTCGATAGTGCATTCCTGTAGCGCCTGACCACTGCTGCTATTCCTCGCCCCGAACTGAAGTCCGAGGGCTATATCCATGCCGCGGCCATGTGTGATAGGGAATGAATTATATTGGCCTCTTTCTATTTTTTCCATGTTTCTATGTGTTTAAAGTATTTTTAAACCCGTAGCGTAGACCTTTATAATCCTTTGGTTGAAATCTTTTAGCTTCGTGTCTATAAATCTTTCGCATGAAATCTTCTCGCCGCAAATTCCTCCAGACAGGAGCAGCACTTTCTACTTTATTTCCGTTCACCCAATTATTTGGAAAAAGCAAATTAGTCGAACCAATAAAGCCGTTGGTAATCTCCACTTGGGATTTCGGAAGACCGGCCAATGCAGAAGCTTGGAAAGTACTGACTAGCAATGGGCGTTCACTTGATGCCGTGGAAAAAGGTGTTCACGTTCCTGAAGGAGATCCGACGATAACAACCGTCGGATTAGGCGGCGCTCCTGATCGTGATGGTCATGTTACATTGGATGCTTGTATTATGGACGAGCTTGCTAACTGTGGATCAGTAGCGGGCCTGGAGCATATCGTTCATCCTATTTCGGTAGCACGAAAAGTGATGGAGAAGACTCCTCACGTGATGCTGATTGGTGACGGTGCCCTTCAGTTCGCCCTTGCGAATGGATTTAAAAAGGAAAACCTGCTTACAAAGGGATCAGAAAAGGCTTGGAAGGAATGGCTGAAGACAGCCGCCTATAAACCAGTTGTCAATATTGAAAACCATGACACCATTGGAATGCTTGCGCTTGATATGAGGCAGAATCTCTCCGGTGCATGCACTACCAGTGGTATGGCTTATAAAATGCGTGGAAGAGTGGGAGATTCTCCCATCATTGGCGCTGGTTTATTTGTCGACAATGAAATAGGGGCGGCAACATCAACGGGTGTTGGTGAAGAAGTTATTCGTATTTGCGGGTCGCACCTCGTGGTGGAGTTGATGCGGCAGGGAAGCTCTCCACAGGAAGCGTGTGATATTGCCGTAAAAAGAATAGTTAAAAATCAACCCGAAAAATCAAAGCAAATGCAGGTAGGATTTTTGGCCATTAATAAGAATGGCGAATATGGTGCGTATGCGCTACAGAAGGGCTTTACTTACGCTGTTTATTCTAATGAAATAGATAATCAGTTATTCGAGGCGAAATCTTACTATTAGGAATTGGACATTAGGGAAATCTCTCAATACCCATTGCATAGTCCAACTCTGCCGTGTCGGGATTTATAGCGATTAACGACTAAGTCTAAGTCTAAGTGGTGATGGGTGTCCACGAACGACTCAGCGCAATCCGGGCAGGTGAGGCTTTTGGGCAACCAAAAGAAAGTGACAATGTTGCGGTCGATCCCGTTTTGACCATTGAGCGAAAACCGTTTTCAAGAACTTGACAAATTAGTACTCGTGCCTAGTCCCTTAATTTAGAAAATCATTGTTATGATAGTAGAAGTAGTAGTTTACAACATAGAATCTGCATTCAAAGCGCAGGAAGGCGGTGCCGACCGCATCGAACTATGCAACAATCCAGGCGATGGTGGAACAACCCCTTCCGGTGGAACGGTAGAGGTCGTTCGTGCAAACACAACCCTTGACGTCTTTGTCATGCTTCGTCCCAGAGGGGGAGATTTTTTTTACACCAGTTATGAATTTCACACCATGAAACGCGATCTCATCCAGTTTCAAAAAATAAGTGTGGATGGATTTGTTTTGGGGATATTGAATGAAAATGGAACGATCGATAAAAAGCGTTGTAAAGAACTGATTGATAAGGCAAAGCCATTAAAAGTTACCTGCCACCGTGCATTTGATATGACGCGTGATCCGTTTGAGGCATTGGAAGATTGTATTGAGGTTGGGTTTTCCAGAATACTTACATCAGGACATCAGCTGAAAGCGATCGACGGAGTTGATCTGATTGCAAAACTGGTCGAAAAAGCGGGTAATAGAATTTCAATCATGGC
>JBBRFP010000113.1:0-6389 GCA_038241465.1 Cytophagales bacterium
AGCACACGTCCCTTTCTCGCTTCCTTTTTAATGTGCAGGGTTGTCTCTTTTGGATTGCGATCGACAAAGGACTGGGCAATGAGTTGGGCTGCTTCAAACACGGCGTGAAAATCCCACTTCGGCTCAATCGGACAACAGAGGTGAACTCCTTTTCCTCCTGTTGTTTTGACGAATGCGGTGTAACCAAAACTTTCAATCAATTCTTTCAGTCCCAAGGCAATGGGGACAATCTTTTTAAAATCATATCCTTCTGGAGGATCGAGGTCAAAGACCATGTAATCGGGATTGTCAAAGTTCGGCTTACGACTATGAAGCTGGTGAAGCTCGAGCGATGCGAGATTGGCAAGCCAAACGAGTGTGGCGGGCTCCGTGGCAATGATATAGTCCTTTTTTTCTTTGCCCAAGGTTGCAAACTCAATCCAGTCAGGCGCCCACTCCGGTCTGCTCTTTTGATAAAACATTTCACCGTGGATGCCATCCGGAAAACGAATGAGCGTCAGCGCGCGGCCCTTTACGTGATTGAGCAGCGTTGGTGCGATCTTCAGATAATATTCAATGATCTCTGCTTTGACAATTCCATCTTCAGGGAATAAGACCTTGTCCAGGTTGGATAGCTCAACCTTGCGTTTACCGATTGTTACCCATTGTGACTGCTTTTTCGCCATTGGAAATCATTCAGCAGTTGGGTATTTATTCTTCAAAAAAATCATCCCAACAACAAAACACGCGGCCGCGATTCCGATCGGATACCAAAGTCCGGCAGTAGGATCACCCGCAGGATGGGAAGGTGTCTTGCTTAATTCAAACAACGACGTTGATAACAATGGGGTGAGTCCGCCAAAAACTCCATTCCCAAGATGATAGGGAACCGACATGGAGGTGTATCTGATTCTGGTAGGAAATAATTCAACGAGGAATGCGGCAATAGGTCCATAGACCATTGCAACAAAAAATACCAGCACAAACACCAACATTACCATAAACCAAAATGCGTTCTGACTCAATTTTATTTCGCTGGTGCCAGTTTTCACCTTGCCATCACCGCCTTGCTTGCTTTTTGTTATTAACTGTGTGCGATCTGAAAAATACTCTGTCGTCGTAATGGATACATCGTCCTTGCCGGGTGTCACTGATCTTGAAATATTCTTGGCCAATGGAACGGGCTCCTTTATTGAAAGATCACTTAGTTGATACATCTGTTGGAAGATCGGCCGAAAGAAAATAACGGCAAGCAAGAGACCTCCCATCATGATGTATTTTCTTCCAAACGTGTCGGATAACTTTCCGAATATAATAAACAAGGGGGTAGCTACTATCAGGGCAATCGCCATAATGGAGTACGACTGCACCAATTCAATATTACAAACACGCTGAATAAACGTCAGCGCATAGAACTGTCCGCCATGCCACACCACCGCCTGACCAGCGCAGACACCGAACAATGCGATCATTACGAGCCTGAGATTTTCCTTTTTCCCAAAGCTCTCCCGCAACGGGTTGGTGGATGTCTTTCCTTCTGCCTTGAGCTTTGCAAACATTGGCGATTCCGCCATCCTCATTCTTATGAAAATGGATACCCCTACCAGCGCTGCCGACAATAAAAATGGAATCCTCCAACCCCATTCGTAAAATTCATCAACACCAATCGATTCACGAATGATTAAAATAACACCTAGAGCAAGTACCAGTCCGAGTGTCGCCGTTGTTTGAATGAAGCTTGTAAAATAACCACGCCTTCCTTTTGGTGCCGATTCCGCAACATAGGTAGCGGCGCCGCCATATTCGCCCCCGAGCGCAAGCCCCTGTAAGATCCTGAACACTACGATCAGAATGGGTGCGGCGATACCAATGGTTTTATAACCGGGAACAAGACCGATGGCGAACGTCGATCCACCCATCAGAATAAGCGTTAATAAAAAAGTGTGCTTTCTTCCAACGAGGTCTCCGAGCCGCCCGAAAACGACAGCACCAAAGGGGCGGAAAATAAAACCAGCGGCGAATGTCGCGAGCGTAAGCAAAAATGCAATCGTGGGATTGTCCTGAGGAAAAAACTGCTGTGATAATATTACCGTGAGTGTTCCAAAAATATAGAAATCATAAAATTCAATCAGCGTACCCACAGAGGATGCGGTGATCACGAACCAGAGGTTCTTTGTATCTACAGCTTTAGTTTCGACTTTCTTCATGCTTCTACATTGGAAGTAATCTGTAATTGCAGGCAATCAGCGATCCGTGATCAGAATGGAATCTTCGTAAAACATCTCTTCCCTCCCACCGCTTACTATCTACTACAGATTACCCCTCCGATTACCAAACTACCAACCACCACTCACACTCACCACTTCCCACTCAGTTAATGCTCCATCTTCCCGCCGCCACCGTGCCACGCTTCCATAATCGAATGAAAAGTATCGTGCAATGCGGTCAGGTTTTTACCAAGATCCTCGTCGGTCATATCTGCTCCAATACCATCGGCTAAGGCTCGAGTATCTATTTTCAGTTTTTCAAGCAAGGCTTTTACATTATCATTATTCACTTTTTCAGGAAGGGGCGCCGCTTGCCATGTTGCCGCTTCAACGGCCATTTCTTCAGCAAGTTTTTTTGCGGGCTCCAGGTTGGTAGAATCTTTGAATGGGTGAAAGGCTTCTGCCATCACCATGTGGAAGGAATCCATTGCTGCCCATTCCTGTGTATCTGCCGACGCTTCTTTGACTTCTGCTTTTTTAGAACAGGCCACCACCGCCAACAGGATGAATGAGAATAGAACACTCGTGTTTAAAAAAGAAATTTTCATAGGTAGATTAAGTTTAAAATTTATTAGTAATATTTTTCTTCCGGTATTTTCTCCACATCTCCAAAGCATGAACTCCCTTCTTTAGGAGATCAAAATATAGCGTGAGGTAGAGTAGGATGGTCATGGCCCAGATCACGCATAAATTAAAATAGAAGGTATCGAACACTCTTCCTAAAAAGTACTTGGTCGGGACAAAGAAATTTGCCTGGAAATCGAACCTGTTCCTAGGCCGATGATCTTCAAAATAGATCGGGTAAAATCTCTGAATAAATCTACCCTCCCATTCAACGATCCTGTTGATTTCATTGGAATTTTCTACCATACTGATCACTGAACTGTTTTCATACTTGAGATGCATCTCCTCAAATTTCTTTAGCTTTTCCGGCGTATCGGTCAGGCTTGCCACCAACTCTTCCCGCTCTTTTTTTGCATTGGAGGAACGGATACCATAATATCTTCTCAACACGGAGAGAAAATCTTTTGTCTGTTTATAAACTACGGAATCAAATTTGCCGGTAATTAAATGGTCAACCTCCGGAAATTTCTCGGTACCCACTCGTTCGATCTCATCCGAGATCTCATTTCTGAGAAGATCCAATGCCGCCGCCACACTCGCGTTACGTCCGGTGCGCCAGTCGCCAGGATGATTCAATACATACGTTAGCTTCGATTCAAGTGCCGGGACTAAATACGTTTTTTTATACTCTGCCTCAGCTTCCTTCTGATCAAACACATAGAATTGCTTCTCAAATGGATTATCCTTGAATTGTGTTACCATGAACGCTTCAAACGCCCAGCGCGACGCCATCATCTCGCCCATCACCGGTACGCCGTTTGGCTTACTTACCTCGGGATTAAATTTATCAAAGCTGATCACCACCCCACTCAAAATAAGTTGCGGGATGACAAGGACGGGTATCAGGATATAAATCGTTACCGCGGAATCGAATGCTGACGATATGTTCAACCCCAGAAGATTGGCGAAACATGAACACGTGAGTATGATCCACCAATATCGCATTTCAGTAATGGGTATTTCAAGAATCACATTGCCGACGATTATAAATGTTACCGTCTGGATAGCCGAAAGGCAAAACAGGACAATGACTTTCGACATCAGGTAACTGTTGCGGCTCAGGTTAAGAAACCGTTCGCGCTTTAAGATTTTCCGGTCGGCAAATATTTCCTCCGAACTTACGATCAGTCCCACAAAGAGGGCGACCACCACGCTCATAAAAAAGTAAACAGGAATATTGTAGTTATTATAAAATGTGTATGTCGGATCATCTACTCCGATCACATCATAATACTTTACAAAATAACCCATGAATAAAGCCAGCACCGGAGAAAGAGAAAAGTTCACAATCAAGTATTGCTTGTTCGCCGCCTTTGCCAGTACATCCCTCTTAATGAAAATTCCCAATTGTTTGAATCGGTTCGGAATTTTGGTGGTAATCGGAAGTTGATCAGAAACTTGTTCCGTCTTGGGGATCTTTATCTTCTGTTTAAAATACTGATACCATTGACCCGGCGACACCTTACGGGTAGTGGTGAATCTCCCGTACTCGTTGACGACACGCGTCTCAATGATGTTGAATATCTGCTCAGGATTAATATTACCACACTCAGGACATTCTCCTGGAGTCTTAGTTGCCGCATTGATGATCTCCTGAAAATAATTGATCGACTCCACCGGGTTGCCATAATAGATCTGAAACCCACCCACGTCCAGAATAATCAGTGTATCAAACATCTTGAAAATGTCAGACGACGGCTGGTGGATCACCACGAAGATCATTTTACCCCGAAGGGCAAGCTCTTTGAGCAGATCCATAATATTTTCAGAATCTCTTGAGGAAAGGCCGGACGTTGGTTCATCCACAAATAAAATGGCGGGCTCCCTCAACAATTCCAAACCAATGTTGAGTCGCTTTCGCTGGCCGCCGCTGATGGTTTTATCCAACGGTGAACCAACTTTCAAATTACGTGTCTCCGAAAGGCCCAAACTGATCAGCACTTTCTCAACACGGTCAGCGATTTCATCATCAGAAGAGTTGCCGTAAGTAAGGCGAGCGGCAAAGTAAAGGTTTTCAAAGACGCTTAGGTTTTCCATCAAGAGGTCATCCTGAGGAATGTATCCAATGATGCCATCCACTTTATCAGCATGCTCATGAATATCAATGCCGTTCACCAGCACCCGTCCGCTGGATGGCTTCTCGGAACCATTTAATACATTCAGCAGCGTTGACTTCCCGGAACCGCTGGCGCCCATCAGACCAATCAGCTTCCCCCCTTTTTCTGACACCGTTACATTCTGAAGTCCGGCCCGGCCACTTTTGAAATGATAAAAAAGATGCTCTGCCACAAAGCTGATCTCTGTATCCGTTTCTTCGAACAAGAATTTACTAACGATGTCGCTATAATAAATTGGATCAACCTTACTTCCTCGTATCGTTGAGCCTGTCGGGAACACGTCAATCTTACGACTCTTGAGAGGCTGTGTATTGAGCGTCAATGGTGTAATTCCAAGATATTTTATGAAATAGGTCTCCACATCCTGAAGTCTCAGAATAGCAATGAGGCCCGTCAGATTTTTCGAGATGATGTGTGGCCCTACCGGCGATATGTCACCTGATCCTTCATCGATGATCAGAATGTTCTTCAGGTTGAGCTCCTCCATGTCCTGCCCCATCACAAAGGTTCGCATCGCCTGCAGGTCTTTCAGCGGAATCTTTAACGCTTCTCCAATATAAAAGATCAGATTGCCCTGCCTGTCGGAAATATGTCCGTCAGCCGATACCAGTTCAATGATCTTCACGACGATCACTGCCTTTTGTTGAGTCGTGAGCGCCTGGTTTACCTGCTTGGATATTTGCATGATCCGCGCCCAGTCGTCAACAAACTGGAGCGTCTCATCATCGACACCCAGATCAGGAGAGTTGACTTTTTTATTCCCCTTTACGAGCTCATCAAAAAGATTAAGATAATACCGTATCGCCTCCTGGTTGAGGTGCAGCGATAAAAACTCTTTAATATTCGCCCGCTCATCGTCCGTGATACGCTCTTTGGCCACGATGGCAAAAAGCTGAACAATGGCTTTCAATAATTCCTCACTCATGTATGGTCACAAATCCCGGGTTAAAATAGATAAAATTGCGGTGCAGAGTTGTATCAACCCCTATCTTTTCTGCGAATTGAGGTATCCGCCGCATAGGCTGGTGCCGCATTTACCGCTGAGGCACTTTTCTGATGAATAGGATGGCCTTGTTAGTATAAACCTATTTCGTCGTATAGCAAGCAAAATAAAGTGATAAGATAAGAACGAAACAATACCAGCCGGACGAAAATCCATTGCCACTGATTGCACCGGTCATCACGGACAGCAACGTCGCAGATTTGCAGTCGCCCCGGCAGCTTGCTGCATACGTGTAATTTTTATACGATTCAAAAAGATATTTTGTACTTATCTGTTCAATCCGTGGCAAAAATGTCGAGCAAAAGAAAGCGATAAGAGCACCGGTCATCACGGACAGCAACGTCGCTGATTTGACGTCGTCCCCGGCAGCTTGCTGCATCCGCGTAATTTTTATCCGAT
>JBBRFP010000114.1:0-6382 GCA_038241465.1 Cytophagales bacterium
TTCGTTGCCTGTTAAAAGCACCCATTAGTTGCATCCTTTGAAAGGGACCTTCAATACTTACATATATAAAAGATGTAGACTATATTGCTCACCGTCTGTTTATGCACTCAGATCTTTTGCAATGCTTGGTCTTTAACCGCTGGAGACGGCATTCCTGAAAGGAATTTGGACGGTACGACTTTTGTGAACGTTTTAATCAATACGCTTACCGGGCAACAGCGATCCTGAAGACTGAGCAACAGCAGATCTGAAGAACAATCAAAATTTGAATATGAAAACTGCGAAAGTGTTATCTTACTTTGGATCATTCTTATTGGTCATGACGCTCGGCTTGACTTCGATCGATGTAAAGGCTCAAACTAAATCTGAGACAAAAAAGGTCATGATGAAGGATTGTTGTATGATGAAGGGTGGAAAAATGATGCATGTGAAGAATGGAAAAGTAACGGCAATGCATAAAGCCATGACCATGAAAAATGGAACCAAGTGCATGACTAACGGTGAATGTGTTATGAAGAATGGAACTAAAATGAAAATGAAAGAGGGTGAATGCATGGATATGAATGGACGCATGGCAAAATCTCAAAAAGAATTAAATGAAATGACTGAAATTGAAGATGAAAAAATGGAATCTATGGCAATGTATTCCTGCCCCATGCATCCGGAAGTTACGAGTAATAAATCTGGAAAATGCTCCAAGTGTGGGATGGCGTTAGTTAAGAAGAAGTAGCTTGTAAATGGAGATGCACAATTCTTCGGGCTGGGGTATGGATGGGGCTGGGTGGATTATTCCGATCGCTATTATTCTTATCGTTGTCCTTTTTTTGAAAAGAAAACGCAAAAGGTGACTTATTTCCGATGCATGCGGGACCCGGCAAAACCAGTTGTAAATCACTTTATTACATGATTTAAATCATGAAAAAGCTGTCGAAGTCTTCTGACTTTTAACTAACTCTTCTGTGACATAAGTTTCGGAAAGTGGTTTTTAAGCAAATTGCCTTTACCTCACTAACAACGTATAGCAATGAAAAAGAATATGGGTTCTATGGATCGCATTATCAGGGTGATAATTGCAGTGATCATCGTGACACTTTACTTCACGGGCGTCGTCAGCGGCACGCTGGGTATTTTGTTGATTGTACTGGCAGTAATCTTTGTGCTGACTAGTCTGGTGAGTGTCTGCCCACTTTACTTACCCTTTGGATTGAGTACGTTGATCCGAAGAAAGAATAATTGACATTATAAAACTGCTCACTTGCTTGTTGGGTTTCCCTAGGCAAGATCGGCGGGTTTTTATAGTGGACATGAATTACTATTGAGCATCTTTAAAATGGATAGTAAAGGTCAAAAATAACCACGCTGTGATAGAACTATTAAAAAATATATTTGGATTGGGACCCGCGCCGGACTTCGGGAAGTTGGTCAGGGAGGGTGCAGTTATTTTGGATGTTCGTACCAAGGTGGAGTATGCCGGTGGTCACATTAAAGGATCGGTAAATATTTCAGTTGATCAGCTGAAAGAGAATCTGAAACAGTTGCCAGACAAAGAAAAACCCATCATTACTTGTTGTGCCTCTGGTATGAGAAGCGGAAACGCCAAGGCCATCCTGAAATCAAATGGGTATCAAAAGGTATTCAACGGTGGAAGTTGGGCAAGCCTGAAGCATAAATTATAAACGTAATGGAGGCACATTATTATAATATTGATATTGCCTGGAGCAAAGAGCGAAAGGGATTGATGTGCTCGCCTGAATTGAAATCCGGAATCGCACCAGGTGGGGGTTGTATTGAGGTGGCTACACCTCCTGAATTTCCGAAAGGCATGCCGGGCATTTGGTCTCCTGAGCATTTATTTACGGCCTCTGTCTGCAGTTGCCTGATGACCACATTTCTTGCTGTCGCAGAAAATTCGAAGCTTGACTTTGTTTCATTCCAGTGTGCGGCAAAAGGAAAACTAGAAAAGGTGGAAGAGAAATTCGTGATGACGGAGGTCTTACTCGAACCGATCGTTGTTGTAAAAGACAAGAAGGATGTAGACCGCGCGATGAAAGTTCTTCAAAAGTCAGAAGCCAACTGTTTGATTTCGAATTCGGTGAAGTCAAAAGTGATTATGACGCCGGTCGTTAAGGTTGAAATGCAAGAAGCATAAGCTATGGCACAGGGAAATTTTGCCGCATTAATTAATGAAAAAAGCGCAACGTTGGTAGATTTTTCTGCCGAGTGGTGTGGCCCTTGTAAAATGATGAAACCGATTTTAGAAGAATTAAAAACCAAAGTCGGGGACAAAGTACGGATCATTAAAGTGGATGTTGACAAGAATCCCCAGGTCGCCAGTAGTTATCAGATCCAGGGAGTTCCTACATTAATTCTTTTCAAAGCAGGACAGATCAAGTGGCGGCAATCAGGAGTAACTCAGGTAAATCAACTTGAAAAAGTTATCAATCAATATTCCGTTTAAAGATTTTCCGTTCGGTATCATCTTAAAATGAGAAATAGATCCTCACAAACGTAATCACCCCCAGGGCGAGTAAGACGAGACTCGGTAGCAATGCCAATAAACGGTTGTGTCGAATAAGACTTGAAACGCGTTGTGCCATGAAGGCAACGATCGCGAGCAAAGCCAGCACGCCAACGGAAGTACCGAATAGATAGCTATGAAGTCTCGCCCCGGAATCAATAGCAATCCAACCTTGTGATTTTAAATAGGCTGTCATGCCGATCCACCACGGGATCGCCTGAGGGTTCAGCAGACTAAGGATAAAGCCACGCCGGAAACCGCTTTCCTGAAATTTCAAAGCAATGACAGATGGCTTACGTGCTGCCCATAGTCCTAAGAGCCCAAGGATGACCATCACGAAAGCAGCCAGCAACTTGAAATTCTCCTGAACAACAGGTGAAGAGGTGATCCATCCTTCAAACTCAACTGCAATCCACGCATAGGGGTATTCTACAATAGCAACGGCAAGCGTAAACCTCAAAGCCGTCTTCAATTTATTTTCAAGACCCAGTTGTAAGACCAGCAAATTAAGTGTCGCCGGTGGAATGGAACCCAGAAAACTAGCGATCGCACCGATGATAAAAACCTGAAGTATCAATGTGTTGTGTGAAAAGGAGACGAATTTTATTTAAAGATATCTTAAAAATGGGTTGCAAAATAAAGGCGGGTTTCCCCGCCTTTCTATTCTCAGATTAACAAATTGATTAATCGTTCTTATTTTCTTTCATTCGATTGCTTTCTTTTTCGTTGGTAATTAGTAAAAAGCCTTCTTTGTGATGGTTCTATCCCGTTGCTGAACACCACGTACCTCTTACCGCCAATAAATTCAATTATTCGGCCCCTTCTCCAGAATAATCTTCTCAACCTTTTCATATCCAAACAATTCATCCAGTGATAACTGTTTCACACTGCCGTATTTGTTCAGGTCTTTGAAATTTATTTTATCCTTACTGCCCACCACCACGAGGTTGTATTTCTTATTCTTGATGTTAGCTGTTTGAAATTTTTCAATATCACCGAGTGACATTTTCTGCACCTGCTCATAAACATCTTTCCTCACATCATAATCTAATTTTCGTTTTTCAGCACTCAGGTAGTTAAAGAGCACGCCTGTTTTTACAATTCGCTCACTTTCCATCACGCTCAACACCGATTCTTTAGCTTCTTTAAATCCATCTTCGGTTTTTGGCATTGTATAGATGATGTCTTTCAATGCCTTTATGGATTCCACTTGCTTGTCCGCCTGGGCACCGATATAGCCATAGAAGGCATCGTTGCCATCGGCTTTTGCGGCGGTCTGGTAAGAAGTAAAGGTAGAGTAAGCAAGTCCCTGTGCTTCTCTCAGTTCCCGGAATACCTGGTTGCCCATATACTCGTTATACATTCTGCTGTACGCCATTCGTGTTTTATCAAAAGGATCACCCTTGATCATGAACATCACTTCCTCCTGTACCATATCATAGTCAACCCATAGCGCGGCTGAAGCATTAACATCGGTCATGGTAAAATTTTTTGCTACTGGCAGTTCTTGCAGCTGATCCGGAACCACGTGAATGTTGTTCAACGAAGTCAGTAATTCATTCTCTGGCTTCGGACCATAATAAAGCACACGGTGCTTCAGCTTAGTGAACTCTTTGATACGGGTAATCAGTTCATCTGGTTTTATTTCACGAAGATCTTTGTTGCTCAGCACATTGGTAAAGGGCGACTCTGCACCGTACAAGCCATAATTCATAAGTCCTTCAAAAAGAATAGCGGACTTATCTTTTTTGATATCCTCACGCTTTTTAAACATTCCCTCTACCATCTTCTTCACGGCTTCATCGTCTGCCTTTGCATTAGCAAGCAGATCTTCCATGATTTTCATCGCACCTTCCATGTTTTCTGAAAGCCCGTTGAGACTGATATAGGTTTGTTCGGCAGAAGCAAACACATCAAAGCTGCAACCTAATTTGTACAATTCTTTCTTTACGCCTTCAGCAGTTAATTGATCGGTGCCCAGGTATTGCAAATATTCTACTGCGGGTTGAAGTTTTGGATCATTATTCGTTCCTGCATCGAGGAGATAATAAAGAGTGAACAGTTCGTTCTCAGTGTTTTTAGTGTATAACACCTCTACATCTTTATTCATCTTCAATTTTGCAATGTCTTTTTTATAATCAAGAAATACAGGCTTGAGTTTTTCGACTGGATTCTTTGAAATTTGCTCGTGGAATGCTGAACGCGACTCCTTATTCAATGACACTTTCGTGATGGCGGGCTTGATAACCTTCTTCGTATTTAAGTCCTTGCCGTTTCGTTTTTTGATCAGCACATAATTGTCTTTGTAGTTGGCGTTAGCAAACTTAACAATGTCCTCCTTTTTGTATTTGCGTAAGCCTTCCATTTCCCCCACGTACTGGTTCCACGGAATGTTGTTTGTAAAGGCCATCACGAATTCGTTTGAACGACTATAATTATTTTCGTATTGCTGAATTTTGCTCTTCTTGAGATCATTGATTACTGCATCGATGAGCCAGTCTTCAAATTCACCTTTCTTCAACAACTCAATCTGCTCCAGTAAAAGATTCTTTACATCATCCAATGATTGTCCTTCGCGTGGTCGGCCGGTAAATACATGTAAGTTGTAATCATTATTCTCGTTGACGAAGGAGGAGGGATCCAGCACTTTTTGCTTTTGCTTTAGGTTAATGTCAATTATCCCTGCCTGAGAGTTAGCCATAATCATATCGGTCAGTTTTAGTAATTGAAAATCTTCTGTTGTCCGTCCGGGAAAACGGTAAGCGAGATAGATCCATTCAGCATCCGGTCCATAGACTTCTTTCACGACAGGAGCTGTAATAGGATCTTCCACCACAGGGGTCAAAGGTTTCAGGCTGTCATTGGCCTCCCAGGTGGAAAAATATGTATCAATGAGTTTAATCGTTTTATCATAATCCAAATCACCACTTAAGCAGATCGCTATATTGTTGGGGCGATAATATTTCTCAAAGTAATTTTTTATCTCAGTAATAGAAGGATTCTTTAAATGATCAATTGTGCCTATTACAGTTTGTGTTCCATAAGGATGTTTTTTGTAGGCACCTTCGAAAAGAGCTTCAAATGATTTCCAGTAATCGTTATCCAGTCCACGATTCTTTTCCTCATACACTGCTTCCAGTTCTGTATGAAATAGACGTGGTACGATGGTGCGAAAGCGGCTGGATTCTACCTGAAGCCAGTTATCGATTTGATTGGCGGGTATATCATTAATGTAAACCGTACGATCTTCTGTGGTATAAGCATTCAATCCACGTCCTCCAAATTCAGTGATCATCTTGTCGTACTCATTTGCGATGGCAAGTTTGGAGGCTTCATTGGAGTAACTGTCGATGAGTTTATAATAGTTCATGCGCTCTATGGAATCTGTTAATGTGCGATAGTGCTCAAACATGTGCTCAATGCTATCCAATACAGGCTTTTCTTTTTCCCAATCCAGTGTTCCAAACTGATCGCTTCCTTTGAACATAATATGCTCGAGATAATGGGCCAGTCCGGTAGCATTGGCAGGGTCATTCTTCCCGCCTGCCTTTACGGCTATCTGGGTATAGATTCGGGGCGCTGCATTGTAGTCACTTAAGTAGACCGTCAATCCGTTTTTAAGCGTATAAATGCGGGCCTTCAGGGGATCATTTTCTACATATTCATAAGAATAGCCGTTGGTTTCACCTTTTTTTACTTGGGACTTGTCCGGTGTGGAACAGGAAGTAATAATTACTGCCCAAAAAAGAAGAAGGCCGATTTGTGTTTTCATAAACGTTTTAGGAATTTGTAAAGAATTAAAGTATCTAAAATAGAAATAAAAGTCAATGCCTAGGAGTAACCTATTAATCGTCATAAGAATAG
>JBBRFP010000115.1:0-6367 GCA_038241465.1 Cytophagales bacterium
TATTTGTTCGTAAGTCTTTCCAAGAATATTTGAAAGCACATTGAGGCGCCCTCGGTGGGCCATACCAATGACAACCTCTTTTACTCCCATTTCCGCAGTTTTGTTGATGATCGTCTGCAATGCCGGAATGGTTGTTTCTCCTCCTTCCAAGGAAAACCGCTTCTGCCCTAAAAATTTTGTGTGTAAGAAATTCTCAAACACCACGGCTTCATTCAACTTGGTGAGAATGCCTTTCTTCTCGTCGATTGATGGGTTATAGGTGTAATACTCGTTTTCACATTTCTCTATGAACCAATCAAATATCTCCTGGTTACGGATATAACTATATTCAAAACCAATTGTCCCGACATATACTTTGTCAAGCTTCTCAATGATCTTCTTCAGTGTGGTTCGTCCCAATCCGATCTCTACACCAACGTCAAATTCAACATCGAGGTCGGCATCTGTCAGGCCATAAAATTTATGCTCCAATGCTACATGGTGATCGCGGCGCTCTCGAACCGGGTTCGTGTGTGATTTAAGGTGACCACGGGAACGGTACGCGTGGATAAGAGTACGGACAAGAGTTTCCTTGATAGCTGTACTTGCATCCACCCCCGTCGTAGTGGCTGCTGTAGCGGGATGAACATTTCCGTTTTCGCCGAACTTCGCCTGGGAAAATTCATACCCTTCAAAAAATTTCTGCCAGGTGACGTCTACCGAAGCAGGATCATTTTTATAATTTTGATACAGCTGATCCAGGTAGCCGACCTCAGCGTTTGAGATATAGGAAAATTTGTCCATATCGATAATTTAATAAAGGGGTAACAAATGTATAAAGCGACTATTTGATTAAAAAACCTAATAATCGATTATACAATTATATACTTTTTGGAAGATTGCTGTCCCATTTCAAAAAATGGAATTGCCATAAAGCCAAAATCCATTACCTTTGCAGTCCTTAAAAAACGGACGAGATCCAACCTTTAAAAACGAAGCAAAATGGCGGTAAAAATCAGATTGGCCCGCAGAGGCCGCAAAAAACTGGCGAGATATGATGTAGTAGTCGCGGATGCACGTGCGCCACGCGACGGGAAATTCATCGAAAAAATCGGTACGTACGATCCACTCACAGTTCCAGCAACGATCATTCTTAATGACGACAAGGCATTTCATTGGCTTATGAATGGCGCTCAGCCTTCTGACACTGTAAAAGCTATGCTTTCGCACCATGGAATTATGCTCAGAAGACATCTTCAGATCGGTGTTGTAAAGGGCGCGATTACTCAGGAAGTGGCTGATCAAAAGCTGGCTGACTGGAAGAAATCAAAAGAAGAAAAGACTCAGTCAAGAAAAGATAATCTTTCTAAGGGTAAGCAAGATGCGGCAAAAGCCCGCAAGGCAGCCGAAACCAAGATCAAGGAGGCGCGGGCAGAGGCTATTCGTAAGAAAGCTGAAGTAGCAGTTGCGGCTCCAGTAGCAGAAGTGGCTCCTGTAGCAGAAGCGGCGGAAGTACCAGCTGAAGGTGAGACTCCAGCGGCAGAAGCACAAGTTTAATTCTTTCAACAACTATAGAGAATGCCAGCGCGATCATCGTGTTGGCATTTTTATTTTAAATCACAATGGAGATCAAAGATTATTACAAAATAGGGTACATAGCTAAAAGTCATGGATTGAAAGGTGAAGTGACCATCATGCTTGGACCTGATTGTCCTGATCTTGAAGAAGTGAAGTCTATCTTTCTTCTATCTCAGGAACAACTCGCTCCGTTCTTCATTGAGCATATTTCAATCAAAGGCATTAAGGCCTATTTAAAGCTTGAAGATGTCAATACCCCTGAGCAATCACAGGCACTGAAAGGATCAAGCATCTATCTTCCAAAAAGCGAACGTCCAAAATTGGTAAGAGGGGAATTTTATAACGATGAAGTAATTGGTTTCGAGGTTACTGACGCTGAAGAAGGGCCATTAGGCTACGTGACGGAAGTTCAGGAAGCTGGCCCAAACCGCTATTTGATCGTAAAATACCTGAATAAAGACGTGATGATCCCGTTAAACGGACCTTTCATTAAATCTGTAAATCGATCTAAGAAGATGATTTCGGTAGAATTACCGGATGGGTTTCTCGAAATATAGTACAAGGCCGTAAGTCATTGGGTATTGCAAGATCATTAAACTTAGCAACGAACGTTTGCTAATGCAAAATGCCTAAAAAATTAAATAACAATACAATGCGCATCGATATTATCACCTGCCTTCCAAGATTACTTGAGTCTCCCTTCAACGATTCAATTTTGAAACGGGCTCAGGAGAAAGGTATCGTTACAGTCAATGTAATTGATCTTCGTCATCACGCACCGGATTCACACCGTACCACCGATGACTATGCGTTCGGTGGCGGAGCGGGAATGGTGATGATGATAGAACCGATCCATCGTTGTATTACATCATTGAAATCTGAACGGATGTATGATGAAGTGATTTACATGAGTCCCGATGGTGAGATACTTACCCAGGGTGTTGCCAATCAGTTGAGCATGAAGGAAAATATCATTCTTCTGTGTGGTCATTATAAAGGTATTGATGAACGTGTTCGTGAGCATCTGATTACACGTGAAATAAGTATTGGAGATTATGTGTTGTCAGGAGGCGAGCTGGCCGCAGCAGTCGTTTCAGACTCGATCATTCGTTTACTTCCCGGAGTATTATCAGACGAGTCTTCAGCCTTAACTGATTCCTTTCAGGACGGCCTCGTTGCGCCTGCGGTTTACACCCGGCCAGCTGAATATCAGGGGTGGAAGGTGCCGGAGGTACTCTTATCAGGAAATCCTGCTAAAATTGAAGATTGGAAACATGAAAGCGCCCTGGAGCGCACGAAAAAGCGCAGGCCGGCCCTTTTGGATCGAAATTGAGCTAATTCAACCTATTTCATAATCCCCCCTTGCTGACTGACCTCTCTTTCCTATATTTGCAGTCCATTTTCAAAACGATACCCATATGGTGGATTTCATTAAGATAGCCGAGCAAGAACTAGCAGGAAAACGTGCTAACCATCCTGATTTTAAGGCTGGCGACACAATAAATGTTCATGTTAAAATCTCTGAAGGAAACAAGGAACGCGTTCAGCAGTTTCAGGGCGTCGTATTATACAGACGTGGAACGAACACAAACGGCGAATCTTTTTCAGTTAGAAAGGTTTCTAACGGTGTTGGCGTTGAGCGTATTTTCCCAATTGTAAGCCCAAGCATCGATAAAATCGAACTTGTTAAGGCCGGAAAGGTTCGCAGAGCGAAATTGTACTTCCTGAGAGGCAAGCAAGGCAAAGCGGCACGTATCAAGGAAAAATTGACTGTTATTCAGAAAAAAAGCGCTAAAGTTTAGAGATACGATTTTATATAAAAAAAGCCCTTTCTGGTCCAGAATGGGCTTTTTTTATGATGCAGTGCAACGAGTTGCACTGTTGGAATCCATACCTGACAGGTCTATATTTGCGATCCTATTTCCAATCCATTCTATGGCAAAACGCACTATTGCAGAATTATTAGGTACAGAAGCAGATTACCTCCTGAACTACAAAAGCAAGACGGTTCAGAAAGAGCAGCTTCATATTCCGGGGCCGACGTTTATCGATGACATCTTTGGACCATCCAATCGTACGCCGCAAGTATTGCGTAGCCTTGGATCTTTGTTTGGCACAGGTCGTCTGGCAAACACAGGATTCCTCTCTATACTTCCTATTGATCAAGGAATTGAGCACAGTGCCGGAGCGTCATTCGCAAAGAACCCAATCTATTTCGATCCTGAAAATATTGTAAAGCTTGCCATTGAAGGTGGATGTAACGCAGTAGCAACAACATTTGGTGCATTAGCATTTACATCAAGAAAGTATGCTCATAAAATTCCATTCATTGTAAAGATTAATCACAACGAACTTCTTACGTATCCTAACAAAGCAGACCAGATCATGTTTGGTTCTGTCCGTGATGCGTGGAACCTCGGCGCAACAGCAGTAGGCGCAACCATTTATTTTGGTTCAGATAATTCTACGCGTCAGATCGTGGAAGTAGCAAAGGCGTTTGAAGAAGCGCATAACCTCGGAATGTCTACAATCCTTTGGTGCTATACCCGTAACAATGCATTCAAGACTGGTGGAGTTGACTATCATACCTCCGCCGATCTTACTGGTCAGGCAAATCACCTCGGAGTAACTATCCAAGCGGATATCATTAAGCAAAAATTAGCAACGAACAACGGTGGCTTTAAAGCTTTGAACACGGGCACCAGCAGCTACGGCAAACTGGACGAAAGAATCTACACGGAACTTACAAGTGAGCATCCGATTGATCTTTGCCGTTATCAGGTTCTAAATTGTTATAGCGGTCGCGCCGGTCTGATCAACTCAGGGGGTGAATCAAAAGGAGAAAGCGACATGGCTGATGCAGTAAAGACAGCAGTCATTAATAAACGTGCCGGTGGAATGGGATTAATTTCGGGCCGCAAGTGTTTTCAACGCCCCATGAAAGAAGGTGTTGAAATTTTGAACGCTATTCAGGACATCTACCTGGATAAGTCAATAACTGTAGCATAATAAGAAACTTAGCACAATAAAGAATGCCTTGGTTTAAACGTACTGATAAAGGAATTCTAACTCCAACCGAAGCAAAACGGGAAGTTCCGGATGGCTTATGGTTTAAGTCTCCCAGCGGGAAGATCGTGCATACACGTGAGTTGAAGAACAACGCTTACGTTGTGCCGGAGGAGGAGTACCATGTAAAGATAGGCTCTCAGGAATATTTCGAGATCCTGTTTGATAACAACGAATTTACCGAACTTGATGAAAACATGGAGTCTGGTGACCCCTTGAAATTTGTTGATACAAAACCGTACCCTAAACGGATCAAGGAATCTCAGGCAAAAACTGACCTTAAGGATGCTGTTCGTACGGCCCATGGCAAGTTGAATGGAATTGTAATCACAATCGCCTGTATGGATTTTACCTTTATCGGAGGATCGATGGGGTCTGTTGTTGGTGAAAAGATCGCGCGCGCGATGGATTACAGTTTAAAGAATAAAGTTCCATTCCTTATGATCTCACGATCAGGAGGAGCACGAATGATGGAAGCTGGATTGTCACTGATGCAGATGGCCAAGACGTCTGCAAAGATCGCTTTGCTTGATCAGGCGAAGGTACCCTACATATCGTTATTAACCGATCCTACAACGGGTGGTGTTACCGCATCCTATGCAATGCTTGGGGATTTCAATATTGCTGAACCGGGCTCGCTTATCGGATTTGCCGGGCCGCGCGTGATCAGGGAGACAATTGGTAAGGATTTACCAGTTGGATTTCAGAGTGCTGAGTTTGTATTGGATCACGGCTTCCTTGATTTTATTATTGACAGGAGGAGCCTGAAGCAACGACTCACGGTACTTCTTAAGATGTTGCAGTAGTTCAATCAATTTGGATCGACGCTAACGTTAATCTGGGTCATACCTGAAATATGATCTCCTGTTTCTGTAATGCCTTTCACCTCAACCAAGAATAATCCAAGATCATCCGAAGTATTAATTGTGACTTTTGTTTTACCGCTGATGAGCACAGAAGGACTCCAGAATAGTGGATCTGTCATTATCGGAGCGAACGTTTCTTTATCACTGAACGCCGGAATCGAGAACTTGAGTGGTAAATGGAGGTCCTTGAATACCTCACCCTTTGATTGAGAATACTTTATTCTTGACTTGGTACTAACTGAAACTAAACCATTATCCGCTAGCGAAAATATACCCAGAGCATTGATAGCATCGGTGGACCAGATCACATCAATTCGATCAACATCTGCCAATGGAATGCTTAACAGTTCACTTGCGGTAGAAGTAACTTTATCAATGATGATCATGGGCGATCCGTTGAAAAAATAGATTTTTGCGGGGTTGTCTGAATTTCTTACCCGTAATACCGTTTCTCCTTTCAGTTTTTTCACCTTTACTTGCGCAACGAGTTCGCGAAAAAATTCTTCAAGCGTCGGAAGAACAGCATACTTCTTCGTTTCAAAGGAATTATTGCTCTTAAAATTGTAATCATCCTCCACTCCATAAAAAGCGTTGACGGAGTAATAAGTTGTGATCTTTTTTCTCAGATCGGCTTCTGAAATAATCTTTGCACCCGTGCTTGTCTGAAAAGAAAACTCATAGGGCTGAGCTCTCATTGAAGATGAAAAATTAACACCTGGCAGTGTGTTGACGGATGTCGGATAAATAAACATTTCTTTTCTGTACGTTAGCGGGACAAGCTCATTGTTTAGAACGGATTCATAATTTACGGACGATGCATCCAATCCCTGCTGCTTAACAACAACTCCCTTCGGGCGAACCGAGATAGAAACATTGCC
>JBBRFP010000116.1:0-6358 GCA_038241465.1 Cytophagales bacterium
ATAAACAGGAAAGGATGATCGCTCCACCTGATAGTAATCGTTATAATCATCCCATGCCCAGCCTTCTCCAAAATGATCCGTATAAAAGTTTGATGATGAAAAAAATAGTTTCCCTGGATGACCCTTTAAGAAATTATAAACCTTGTCTTCATTAGCAGTGTTCTCGTAAAGAAAATTAGGGGCACCTGTTCCCCAAAATATAAGTGAGTCATGGCGCTGCACGTACCGCAACGCCGGTATTGAATCTCCCAGTAATTGAAGAGAAGCATACAGTGTGAAAATTTTTGTGTTTGATGCTGGTGTGAAGTATCGGTCTCCCTGATAGTCACAAATGGCCTTTCGTTTTACTGGATCATATAGAACAAACCCAACGTGCTCCTGGAGATCTTTCTCAGTTTGCTTCAATGAATCGGTGAGGTAGCGTGATGAGGAACACCCACTGGTAGCCAGTCCGATCAGGAAACAACACCATTGATTCAACTTCATCAGGTACCAAGGTAGCGCTCTTGCAGGGTTTTGCAGTGATGAATTTCATGGCCGGCAATAATGAATCCTAACGCGACAACCGACATCTCACTATTGTTGGCAGTGCCTCTGCGGACGAGCATTTCCTCATTGAAACTTTCAAAAAGGTCTACGGATGAGCTGCGGAGATGCTGCATCTGATCTCCGATTTGCCGAAGGCTGCGTCCCGTTGCGTTCAAATGCTTTGCGTATTCACCTTCATCAAATCCTGGAAGATTGGTCTTATCGTTTCGCGCAAAGCGAAGAGCCCGATAAGCAAAAATTCTTTCGGCATCCAACATGTGACAAAGCACTTCGCGAATGGACCATTTGCCTTCGGCATAGCGAAAATCACACTTCGCTTCGGGTACGGAATGTAAAACTTCCATTGCGCGATAGCCTGAGATACGCAGCGCCTGTAACACATCGGGTTGTTCCACTAGTTTTACATAGCCCTTATAAAATGGGGGAATGGTTTCAAGATTTAAGAACATAGATGGTTATTAAAATTCAGTGAATAATTTTTCTGGTAAAGTTTCTTCCACTTTCACACTCGTCGGTCCGTCTCCATAAGACCGATTGCTTGATATTAAAATACGTCCATACTTCTGATAATTGTCCCATGGACGCGTAAAGGTTGGAATTTCCTGCCTACTATCAGCATAGTACGACCAGTATTTCACAATCTTCTCCTTTACATCCACAAATATCTTGTACTCTCTCTGAGGATTATTGTCAATCTTAGGGAAGGTCAATTGAAGTATGTTATAGCGGCTTCCTTTTAACGTGTCCTCACCCATATATTTCAATGTCACACCTGAGTCTTTAAGTTTGAAAGGCAGTACCAATCCATAAACATCCTCGATGAGTATTGACCTTGCTGTTTTAAGTGTGCTTCGCAGTGAATCAGGCTCTGTAAGTTCAATTCCCTTTACCTCAACTCGCCCTGAACCATTATTTAAATTGACAAGATAAACGCTGCCGTCATGCACATTTTCAATGCGTCCTCTTCCCATTGCCTTGTCCCAAAATATCTTTCTTTCTCCCGATGAAGTCCATGAAAAGAACCGCGTGCTGTTCCAATTCTCGAGACCGCCAACAGCGATCATAATGCTATCGGCCAGTTCGATTGCAGCCGGATCGGAATTGGATATATCAAACCCATCTTTGGAAGAATTGCTCCGCTCCGCCTTCTTCTCAATCTGACATGACCACATCACCATCAGAACAAAAAGCAAAATTGACGTCTTCATTAGCACCTTAATTTTGTATGAATTTAGCAATTGCCTGTGTAAATTATTTCGATGGATCAGAAGTTTTCACTATGCTACGTCGTAAGAATTGTTCCACCGGAAGCACCAGCAATGCGATGAACACCTGAATAAAGAAATCAATTACGGGCGTACTTTTAAACGAAATACCGGACGAAGCAATTGTCTGAATAAATTGAATAAGCATAATAACCGTAAGGGCTGATAAGAAGCTACTCAGGTAGCGATATTTTGCATTTGAAACCATGAGTCTTCTCGACAGGATCACCAAAAATCCGAAAAAGAAAAATTCAAGAGCGTAAAACCATGGCCTTTTCCAGTAGGGTGGATCAACGCTAAAATCAATTGAATCGAGTTCCGTTATTTTATCAAAAAGATCTTTCGACTGTATCAACACATTGTACTTGCCAGGAGGCAGGAACGGAAAGTTTACGACATTGTTCAGTGTTGACCAATCAGACCATCCCGGCTGAAGACCCTTTACCCAATAACGATATTCAACGGCTTGTAAGCTCACGTATTCTGGTTGAATAAATTCAAACGTCAATGAACTCTCACCCTCATCAACCGTTAATTTCTGTTGCGTGGAAAATTTTAGCTGCTGACTTCTGACTTCTTTAAGGAATAGCGGGTTTGTGAAGGCGACAGACTGACTTTGATCACTCGAAAATTTATATAGCTCATTCGCGGCAGTGATCACCCAAAGACTTCGTCCCTGTTCAGCCGGCGCCATAAACCTGATGTCTGGAAATAACGCAAGCCATTTTGTTTTTATTGATCCCTGAAGTTTCGGATCAAGGGTTTTCCATTGATGTCCGTCATAATACCAGAAGTATCCTGCAGAAGCAAAATATTTTTTAGGACCAGGAAGTGAATCATGCTTGACAAAACTATTTTTAGAACTATTATATCTGAAAAATTCCCCGTTTTGTGTTAGGTATACTTCGGGACCGAAAGCAAGCCCTACAGTACGATCAACTGAATTATGAGGGAGAGTAATATATTCAGCATCCAGAATCGCATGATCTTCAATCACCACCTTCACTGCGTGATCCCGGCCACAGATCCAGAGATCATCGAGGTTGTCCTCAAACATATAGTCAGCATACGTCGAGAGCGTATCCGGAAATTCGGTTTGATTCCATGATTTACCCGAAAATTGATATGATTTTATTTCGTCATTGTATGTACTTACTAATAATTGACGGAGGCTTTTAGAATATAATATTGTCCGCATCGGCTCCCTACTCACAGGAGTTGCAACCGAGCCAATGATTTCAAAAACTCCTCCAACTCCACCGCTCAATAATTTTCCATCAACGACAAGAAGTTGATCTACTTTTCCTGAAATTCCCTCCACACGCCGATAGGTGTACTCAACTCCTTTTAAGATTTTTCTTGTTTTCTGTACAGGCTTAATTAATTTCCTTGAGGTCCTTTTTGTTTTTGGGTTTGATGGTATTTCATCTCGCTTAGGAGCCACAACACTCTTCTTTAGCCTTGCAAAAAAACCTGGCTTTTTCTTCTGTATATCTTTTGTTGAAACTGGACGCTTCCTGCTTGTTGTTGTTTGCAGCACAGAATAAATTTCATCCTCATAAATTTCCTGTTGTGAGAGCAGGTACAATCCCAGAGTTGTTCCGACATACACTCTACCACCTACTGATTGAACACATAATAAATTCCCATTGAGTCCGGGGTAATGATTGAAAGTTCTAAACGGAAGAAAAGGAGCTACTCGGGTAAACCCATAATCATGGGCAACCCAAACTCCTTGATGTCTATCTGTTTGTAACGCAAAAACTTCGTCGTCGGGAAGGCCGGCATCATAGTTTAGCATCTCCAGTGTCTCACCATTGACGGGATCAACAAAAACAATACCTCCGCGTAACGTGCCGATGGCGACCATTCGTGTGGTCACCCAGGAGCAGTTTGCCACAACACTGGTGGTCAGATAGAGGAAATCTTTCGGCTTAAATTCCCGTGTACCCTGTCCAACGGTGTGTATAAAAAATCTATTATCCTCCGTGCCGATGAGGTACGTCTTGCCATCCGGGGAAGGCTTGCTAAACACAAGGTTTTGCCCGCGCAAGGGGGCAATATCTAACGTTACAAGGTTTTCTTTTTCAATCTTTTTTAATCCTTCATTTTCTGTATTCAAATAAAGCCTGCCTCCAATTTCAAATAAACCAGTGTACCCACCCTGCGCCGGCGTGGCAGAAAATATCTTTTTGATAATGGCGGTTGTTACGTCAAACTGATACAGTGACTCATCATTCAAGAAATAAACCAGGTTGTCAATAGCATAAGAAGCAAAAATATTCTTTGCCTTGCTAAGTGAATCCGATAGCGATAAATAACTCAGTTGGTTATTCTTGTCGTATCCAATTTTTCCAAAGCCGGTTGGACCAGCAGCGAAGACCTGTCCTGTTTTTGTTACCGCGAGCGAGTAAACTCCACTTTCAACGGACACCAATGTCCATGTACGTCCATCAAATTGTAGTATGCCAGAGCGATTAGCAAAGTAGAGGACGCCGTTATTGTCCTGCTGAATATCAAAACTAAGATAACTGATATTGTCATTACCCGGCTTACTGTGCGAAAGAAAATAATGGCCGGACTGGGCATGTATGCCCTGACAAACACAACTTACAAAAAGCAACGCAAGCAGAACTTTCTTCATTCAGTAATAAGTGATGACCTCAAATATAACAGATCATCCCTGTGAATTAACTGATTTTCGCCCAGTTAACTACTGTCTTTCTTAGAGAAGAAAGGTGGTTTTTGATCGGCAAATGCTCCTGTTTTTTCAATTCAGGATCTTTCTCTAGTAGCTCAGCGGCATTCTCCCGAGCTTTTGAAAGAATCTCACCGTCCTTGCCAAGGTCAGCGATAAGCAAATCCAACAACCCGCTCTGCTGGGTTCCCATCAGGTCTCCCGGGCCTCGAAGTTTAAGATCCGTATCAGCTATTTCAAAACCATTATTTGTTCTTACCATCGTTGTCATCCTCAGTTTTGCTTCAGCGCTGAGTTTGAAACTTGTGATTAAAATACAAAAAGATTGCTCTGCACCTCTCCCTACCCTGCCACGCAACTGATGAAGTTGTGAAAGTCCAAATCGTTCTGCACTTTCAATGATCATCACAGAGGCATTTGGAACATCCACTCCTACTTCAATGACTGTCGTTGCCACCATGATTTTAGTTTGGCCTTTTACAAAGCGTGCCATTTCAAAATCCTTTGCATCAGGTTTCATTTGACCATGAAGAATACTGATGGGGTATTCAGGAAATGCCCTGGAGACACTTTCATAACCATCCATAAGATGCTTCAGATCAAGTTTTTCTGATTCCTCAATCAATGGGTAGACGATATAGACCTGGCGGCCAAGCTCAACTTGCATTTTAATAAATCCATTGACCTGTAACCGATGGGAGTCATACTGATGCGTTGTCTTAATTGGCTTTCTGCCTTTCGGTAATTCATCAATGACCGAAACATCAAGATCACCATACAATGTCATCGCTAATGTGCGCGGAATAGGTGTAGCTGTCATCACCAGTACATGAGGATAAAGTATTCTGTTTTTTTGCCATAGTTTCGATCGTTGGGCGACACCAAACCGATGCTGTTCATCGATCACTGCGAGTCCAAGTTTATGAAACTTTACTTCCTCTTCCAGCAATGCGTGGGTACCAACTAAAATTTTTAATGAGCCCTCGCGAAGGTTTTCATGAAGGATTTTACGTTCGGACCTTTTTGTCGACCCAGATAACCGCCCAATAGAAATACCCATTGCGTCAGCATATTTCTTCAGGCCATTATAGTGTTGATGCGATAATATTTCCGTCGGTGCCATTAGCGCTGCTTGCGCATCGCCTCCAATAACAAGAAGCATGCAGATAAAAGCAACAATGGTCTTCCCACTTCCTACATCACCCTGCAACAATCGATTCATCTGGTGACCTGTCTTCATATCATTATAAATCTCACGTATCACTTTTTTCTGTGCGTCGGTTAAAGCAAAAGGGAGATGATTTTTATAAAATTCCGTAAGAATGGCGGTATCGTTAAATGTTTGCCCTTTGAATTTCTCATATCGGACTAACTTCAGCTTCAGCAGCCGCAGTTGTAAATAGAATAATTCCTCGAATTTAAGTCGGGACTGTGCAGCGTTCAGCGCTTCGATATTAGAAGGAAAATGAATGTTATTAATTGATTCTCTTTTCCCAGGAAACCTGAACTTTTTTAGTAGGTATTCAGGCAGCGTCTCATTGATGTGAGACTGTGCTATTCTCAATAATTCCTGCTGAAGCTTGGAGATGGTCTTGCTGTCAATTCGTTTTGTTCTCAATTTTTCGCTAAGAGGATAAACCGGCTGAAGAAATCCTCCTTTTTCACTTCTGGTACTGGCAGGTTCTATCTCCGGATGCGCAATTGAAAAAGTTTTACCAAAAAGGTTGGGCTTGCCAAAAACAACGTATTCAATACCCGCTTTGATTTTTTGCTGAACCCATGGAACACCCTGAAACCACACCAGGTCCATCGATCCGGTTCCGTCTGAAAAGTGTCCGACCAAACG
>JBBRFP010000117.1:0-6329 GCA_038241465.1 Cytophagales bacterium
TCGTCAACCACGATGATTTCGCACGGCAGAAAGGACTGCTCCAAGACGCTCACAATTGTACGATGAAGAACGACAGGCCGATCCTTTGTTGCAATGATAGCAGAAACCGGTGCAATCATTTTTAATCGAATTTTTTTCGCATACTGATGAACGGCCTCTCAACGTATTTGAACAGTAGCGTTGCTCCAACGATGGTGAATATCCAAAACAAAAGATACTTTGTGATCATCAGATTTAGTCCAGACAATCCATAAAAATTCATATGTCTCAATGTAATCCATTGTACCACTGACAGATTCAACAAATACATTGAGTATGATATCAAACTAACGTATGTCAGAATTTTAAATAACACACCCCTTCCTGTTTTTAGTTCCGATAAGTAAGGAAGCAGAAATAACGTACCAGTAGACGACACGAGAAATGAAAAAACGCATTGATAGAGTCCAACGCCAGCAAAGCCGATGACCGAAGTCACTTGCTGAATAATCAACATCAACAAGCCGAGGATAAAAAAAGAAACTTTATATTGTTTCCACAATGAATTGTGAAAATAAAATATATAGGCACCGATAACCCCAAACATCAGACTGTCCAAACGGGTTATCACCTGTTTTCTAAAATATCCATCCCAGTCGCCAATTGTATTGATCGGCATTGACATATATCGATAGAGCCTGAAAAGAACCGTAAGTAAAATAATAGCAACAACTGTAGAAAGGATTGCCGTGGTGGTCGAAAGTTTACAAACCCGTATTAATATAAAAATTAATGACGGACTAATCAAGTAAAACCATTCTTCAATGCTTAAGCTCCACGCTTCTGCAAAAAAACCAGGGTGAGGAATATTGAAATTTTGAAGAAAGATAAAGTATCGCTTTGTATGTCCAAAAGAAAAGCCTGGCTCAAAATAATAGAACAGGAATGCGAGAAGGATCAATACAAAAAAATAAGCAGGCAGAGTCCTCATCCATCTTCTAATCCAAAAGTGAAAAAGTGAATTAAATGATACCCCTTCTGTATTAATAACTTTAATAAGAATTCCTCCGATTAAAAAACCACTGAGGACAAAGAATATTGAAACTCCGTCCATAGTAAAATATTCCATCATTGTGCCAATCGCCGGAGGCACCAAACTTGCCCCATGACCGAAGACTACAAACAAAATTGCCATCGCACGTAAGATATCAAGCCCGAAGATTCGGTTGCCCTCAATTTCTAAGCTGAAGAAATTCAATATTTTCAATCTTGGAATTTACTATTATAGTTTAATCGAAATTGACCTGCCTAATCAGACAGAAACTTGAAAGGCCTTCTTTAATTGCCGGAAATTTAATTTCCATATCTCTGCCTGTTGGTCGGTTCCCTTCATGGCAAACAAATTACAGCAGTGAGCCAATGCCGTCAAATTTAAGACCTCCTGAAGCTCCGGTATCTTCTGGCCCTCATAGTCATTAAGATAAAAAAATCTATACTCATTTAGCAACTCATAAAGAGCGCGTGACGAAGAGTGGGCTTGTTGAAGTGCCTCAGGATTCCATTCGAGACAAATACCAACCTTGTCGTTAGCAGGAGATTTGAGGAATTCACTCGCTCCTTCAAACACATGAACCTCCCACCCCTCCACGTCAATCTTAATTACATCGGGAAATGCCGCGAGTTTACAGAACTCGTCTAATGTCTGCGAAGGTGCGATATAAACCTCCGTTCCCGAACGTTGATTTGATTCTTTGCTGCCATCAATAATTTGCGCCAGCATCGAATTGCGCTTTGAATAATTAAGTTTTACAAAACCCGCGGAGTTGCTCAATGCAATGGGTACCGGATGAATGAACTCATGAAGTGACAGATCAACAACAGACTGAACAAGATCGGAAAACGTCGGAGCAACTGGTTCAAATGAATAGATCGCTGGTTGAGTCTTACGAAGTATTTCAGCGAGTTGAGTGGCAATGAATCCACAATGACCACCGATATCAAAGACAACCGGATTTTTTTTGTCAATAACCCACGCCGCCGTTGCAAGAATCTCTCCTACATTCGATTGATCGTTGTAGTACGGATTCTCACTAAATGTGTCACCAAGGCTGATCCGGTAGGGATAATTGAATACTGATTTTGTAATCAACGACTTCTTTCCAAGTCTGGTTAACAGCCGCAGGTATCCAATCTTAAGGGTAGTACTCATTTAAATAGTTTTTTTATAAGGGTGCACGCAAACCGTGCAAAGAAAGATAACTAGTACACTCTTGGCGAGCTTTGCGCTCCTCTGCGCCCTTCGCGTGAACCAACCATGAACCAACCATGAACCAACCGTGAACCAACCATGAACCATTCATTTAGTACAACCTTAGCGAGCTTTGCGCTCCTCTGCGCCCTTCGCGTGAACCAACCATGAACCAACCACGAACCAACCATAACCCATTCAACTAGTACAATCTTAGCGAACTTTGCGCTCCTCTGCGCCCTTTGCGTGAACCAACCATAAACCATTCAACCAGTACAATCTTAGCGAGCTTTGCGCTCCTCTGCGCCCTTTGCGTGAACCAACCATGAACCATTCATTATCAACCATTTCACAACCGCATCCAATCATCAGGCATCAACTCTGATTCTTCCGTATGAACAGTATGCCAGTTTTTTGGCGCAATAACCAATTTAGCGTCATTGGAATTCAACCAAGCTCCCCACCAGCTAAAACTACTGTTTGCAATAATATTGTTGGAGCATCTTGACATCAATATCAATTCCTCAAAATCCTCAAGGTGAAAATCAGCGGCGAATACCAGGCCCTTCAGAAAACCGAAATTGTCCCTGGCCCACGCAGGATCGTCTGTAAAAATAACCGGGGTGCAAATCCCAACTGCTTTTTCCATTTGTACTAAAGCCGATTTGTAATAGTCCAACTCCAGCGACCCAAACAAACTCTTCGGATTGGTGTAGTCCGTACGTCGTACGTGAATAGAAACGGTATTTGAAAATTTATGAATCGCATCAACTGCCAATTGAAATTTAGGTGATGAATTTTTTAGCGTGAACTCTTGCTTAAGGATATCACTGATTGATTCAAAATAGCGATATGATTGCCAGAAGCCGATCAGGTACACGTCGTCATGGCTGTCAAAGAAATTAGTATCGAAGCTGTATGGTTTTTTTTCGAAGTAGGCTTTTCCGTTAATGTTGCGCCCCAGCATATTAAATAGTCGACGTTTCACCAATCTCAAAGGAAAGTAGCCCTTGCCCTCACCCTGAGAAAGCAACGAACCACTGATATTGAAATTGGAAATTCGCAATTGGCGTTGGGCGAGTTTGTAGTGATCCTCAAAATGGTATTTTAGATCTGTTTGACAAAAATGTGATAATGCCTTACCCGCGGCATACTGAAACATTTGATTTCCGAGCCCACCTGTCAAACCAACAATTACCATCTAATTATTACTGAATAATCAAATGTGGATAAACTGACTCCAAAATTCAGGATTGTATTTTTCCCACGCATGGCATCCAAAAGGTAGTTCCCTCTCATTCAATTCATATAGTTTTTCAGGGCAGGTTTCAAAACTGAAGGCAGTTGCCGATCGTGTGTCTGCAACTTTAAACCACTGGAAGGCTTTTGGTACAAAATCAGACCAGAATGAATCTTCCTGCCCTTTGAATGAATTAAACCAGTGAAACGAATTGTTTTTAATTGTCAGGTTGGCTAAGTATCGCAAAAGACTTATTGGAAATCCATACCAGCGCATGCCCTTACTCACCGACGTCCATATCTGCTTGGGCGTGGAGATGTAGGCAAAGGAGTTCAATACTTTCAAATACGATTTTGTTTTCCTGAGAGACAATCCTCCATTTCCAACACCGATGATTGACGCATTCTCAATGGGCTTCATGTATCCCTCAAACCAGGGAGCTCCGATGTAGTCGAATCCTTTGTCACACCAATAAATAAGGTCATCCTTAAATACCCAGGCATCCGGTTGATAGATCAGCATAAAATCATACTTTATGAATGCCTTGTAAAAAAATGCAGAGATCAATAGTTTGTTATACCCAGCCAAATCTGCAAAGTAAGTTTCCGAAAACTGAGCCGCAACCGCCGAAACTGAATGCGCGTTTGCCACAGAAAGATAAGGCTTAAAATCCAGTTGAGGTGGGCCAAAATATACCACTGGATATCCGCTTAAAACAGTAAAACACTGTGAAAGACTTTTCCTTTCCTTATCAGCGAGTAATCCAAAGGGCTTATAGATGGGAATTGCAATGCAGACTTTCTGAAGCGCGTTCATCGGGTTAAAATCCTTTTGAGCAACCTCAGGCCAGTGAACTGCACGAATCCATCACGAATCTTATAAAGTGTTTTAAATTTGTGGCGTCGGATGATGTGTTCTATTATTTTCCGTCTGCTGATCAATGTATTCTTGACATGGCCGGACCAATTCATCGTAATTAAATACTCGAGTGTGAGCTTCCAATTCGCCAGGCGTTTCTCAATTTGTGAGGCGCCATGGGCACCGATTCCAGCGCGATATACTGCCATTACATCTGGCATGTAGTGAATTTTTCCGGTCCGGGCGGTCAGCATATGTATCACATAATCACCCATTGGAGCCTTTCCAAACCAATGAGGAAGGTTTGAAAGAATGGTGTTGCGAAAAACGACTGTGGGAGTATGAATAATATTTCCTCTCGCAAGGTCATCGACTGTGTAAATAGCTACCTGATCTGAGGTATTAAGCGTTTCAATAGATATTTCACCGTTTTGTTGCAATTCATTTACCCTGTGATAGGATATGGCGACATCGGGATTCGACTCCAGGATATCTATCTGCTTCTGAAGCTTATGCGGATCCGTCCAGTAGTCATCCCCATCCAAAAGCGCAATGTATTTTGCTGTGGATTTCTTTAAGATGACGATTCCATTTCTCTCTTCATTCTGGAGTCCCAGATTTTTTTGCTGTAATGTCAGCATGATGCGGTCAGGAAATTTTTTCTTATAATCTAACAGAATTTCAACCGATCCGTCGGTTGAGCAATCGTCGCCTATCACTAGACGAACGGGAAACACTGTCCTTTGCATCAAGACGCTGTCCAATGTTTGTCGTAGAAACGACGCATGGTTGTACACCGCGATGTTTACATCGACCATGAACTTCATCTATTTCTTCAAATCCTTCACGGCGGCTTCTTTAACGAGCGTATCAAGCCATTTGTGAAGTGTCAAACCTTTGGCCTTTGCCGCTTTGAACGCCATTTCCTTCGCTTCCTTCGTAACCCCTTCCAACTCGCCCTCCAATCTAGTTCGCAAAGTTCCTCCTCTGACGCCTTCGATCTCATAGTCAAAGTCACCTTTTGGCTCGCCGTCTCCGACTTCAAAATCAATGAGATAAAATACTCCACCGATCACCCAGTGTACGCTGACTTTCCGCGCTTCAACTGGAATATCTTTCAGCGGCACATCCGCCTGAAATTGAGGGTTAGTTTTAGAAAGTACCTTGCTGAAATATGTATCGCGAAGCCACGGAGGCATGCTTTCATCTCCGACGACAACTTTACCACCAACCTTCGTAACGCGGACCATTTCCGCCAAGCTCCTTTTTATCTCCGGAAATTCTCCTAACCCGCCAAAACTGTAAGTGGCATCAAAATAATTATCTGGGAACGGGAGATACGCAGCATTCGATATACAGAATATCTTTTCAACATGTTCATTGATAAGCTTCTGCTCACAAATATTTAGCATTGAAGGCGAAATATCCTGAAGCACCAGCTGTCCTTTTCTACCAAGTCTTTTTGCGATAAGCTCGGAATCCCTGCCGGTGCCGGATGCGATCTCAAGGACCTTTGATTCCGATGTCAGGTTGAGCTTGTCAATAAAAGAGTTTCTCGTTTTTGTTTCATCTTCACCGTGCGTCTTAAATGTCTGATAAAGGAACTTATCATAAACATCGGCGCGGTTTTCATAAAACTCCAACACGCCTTTCTCTTTTGTTTCGAGATTGCGGGGAAACGTGAGGTCAGGGAACGCCCCAACAAATTGAAATTTTAACCCTGACTCAGTAACGAGATAATCGCCCGTACTTTCACTCTGATTGATCAGCTTTTCGTGCGTATCGGGAGTAACAAAAATTGAAGAAACATTATCCATATTATCTTTTTAAGTATTCTGTTGATCTTAATTCATAAAACCGGCAGTTAATCCAAATACCATTCTTTTTAAATACTTCCACTTCATCGTATTTGAACTTGAACCCTAAACGCAAAATAAGATTCTTTGACTTTTCATTCTCCTGATGATGACCCACTATGATCTTATTAAGTTTCAATTCATTAAA
>JBBRFP010000118.1:0-6281 GCA_038241465.1 Cytophagales bacterium
CCCTGTATATGATATGGGTAAACGCATAGCCTTGATCGTACAGGGTGATGGCAGGCTTGAATCAGTCGTCAACACAGATAAGTCGTGGAGGTTCATCGAGAATCTGTCAATCATTCCCATCGTCTTCAAGCCGGGTGATGAAGCTGTTTATCATTCCTACTATGCTGCAGGACCGACCGATAAGGTTTCAATTGGAATGCCATGGGGCTGGGAGAAAAATGAGTATGATGATTCGAAATGGTATTCTGCCAGTGAATTGCAAAAGGGATCACCGTTTCTAACTGCCGATTACGGCGATTCGCAATGGGAGCTGATACCGAGAAGCATTCCGCTCATGGAAAGAACATACCAGAATTTTTTTGCCGTTAGGCGAACAACAGGTAATGTTTTAATGAAAGATTCTTTTTCACCTTTCACGATTGCGGCGAATCAGAAGGTTTCTATACTGTTAGATCAGGCACAACTCACGACCGCGTTTCCGGAATTTATTATTTCAAAAGGAAATGGAAGTGAAATAAAAGTGACGTATGCCGAAGTGGTAACAAATGATCTGAAAAATATTGGTCATCGTGATTCGATTAATGGCAGAGCAATCAAGGGTGTGTTCGATCTTTTCTATCCCGATGGAGGAGGTCAACGTATGTTCACGACGTTATCCTATCGGGCATTCCGATATGTTCAACTGGATATCGTTACTGGCGATGAGCCATTGACCATTGAAAAAACCGGAAGCTGGTTTACAGGCTATCCATTCGAAAAGAAAGGATCGTTTGCCGCAAGCGATCCTGCGTTGACGAAAGTCTTTGATGTAGGCTGGCATACCGCAAGATTATGCGCCTACGAAACCTACATGGATTGTCCGTACTGGGAGCGGCTTCAATACATTGGTGATACACGTATACAGGCATTGGTGTCTTATTACAATTCAGGCGATGATCTTCTCGCGCGAAACGCATTGGAGCAATTCGAATGGTCGTTGCAATATGATGGACTTACCTACAGCCGTTATCCCTCATCATTGCCTCAATACATTCCAAATTATTCGCTTGTGTGGGTGATCATGGTCAATGATTATATGATGTATCGGAATGACCCTGAATTTGTAAAGACATTCTTGCCAGGAATGAAGCGCGTCCTTCACCATTTCAAAAAATATTTAACAGCCGATAGAATGATGGGCCTGCAGCCGTACTGGGATTTTCTCGATCACACGTACAATACAAAGAAGGTGCTGGAAGCAAGCACTAGTAAGCAACTTACGACCAACTCGCTTTTCTATGCGCACACCCTTGACAAGGCGGCGGAAGTTTTTTGGTATTTCAATGACAAGAAGACAGCGGGTGAATACAAATTACTAAGTCAGCAAATAAAGGAAAGTGTGAAAAAACAATGCTGGGATCCAGCCAGTAAAATGTTTGCTGATACACCCGACAAAAAGATTTTCAGTGCCCACAGCAATATCCTGGCGGTGCTCTGCGAATTAATTCCAAAGGCTGAGCAAGCTGCTTTATTGAAACGGATTATTGCAAACAAGGACATTACTCAAACAACGCTCTATTTTGATTTTTACCTCGCCCGTGCGATGAACCAAGCGGGTGCAGGCGATCTTTATTTTGATCTCTTATCAAAGTGGAAAGATTACTTAAAGCTTGGACTCACCACTTTCCCGGAAGGCGTGACCCGAAGTGAATGTCACGCATGGAGTGCAAGTCCTAATTTTGAGATGCTTGCGTTGTTTGGCGGTGTCGAACCGTCTTCACCCGGTTTCAAGACGGTGAGACTTCGGCCACAACTGCAAAAGCTCGATGAAGTTTCTGGAACTATTCCGCATTGGGCAGGGGAGATAAGTTTTGCATTCAAGAAAAGTGGGGATCGGTTGACAGGACAGGTGACGTTGCCGGCGGGGATAACTGGAATTTTTGAATGGCAGGGGAAAAACTTGGTACTCGTTTCTGGAGTGAACTCAGTTAAATGAAAATGCTTTATTCATTTACGACGGAGGCCGCTGAGGGAGGCACAGAGAAATAAAGTAAGCTCTGTGATTTTCTGGGAGGATTCGAAATTTGTTCCACATGACATAAGCCTGCCAATTGGGGTACTCTGTCCTGCATGCATTTTACTATCTTTCTACTATGAAAAATATCATCCTCTCACTTTTAACGCTCTCCTCATTGAACTCAATTGCCCAGGAAAAAATATTTCTCTATCCATCCACTGAAAAGGTCACTATCGATGCCTTCGAAAAGGATAAAGAGCCGCCATTCTTTCATTATTTTAAAGCGTTGCCTGATTCAGCGAATCGGTCGGCGATTCTCATCTGCCCCGGAGGTGGTTATGCAAATCTTGCCGATCAGCATGAGGGAAATGACATTGCCAGGTATTTCAACAACCTTGGTTATGATGCATTTGTACTTCATTACCGCCTTAATAATAAAGATCAGCAAGGGCATAATTATCCTGCTCAGTATAATGATGTTACTACCGCAATTCGAATTATTAAGTCAAGAGCAAAAGAATGGAAGCTTGATCCCGACCGTATTGGGGTAATTGGGTTCTCTGCCGGGGGACATCTTGCTTCCACACTGGGAACGATGATCAAGCCAGGAGATAAAAAATCAAAAGTTGTATTAGAAAAATTTAGTACGCGTCCAGCCTTCATGATATTGATCTATCCTGTGATTTCCATGTCAACGAAATATGCACATCGTGGAAGTCGTGAGAATCTACTTGGCAAGAATCCGGAGCTGAGTTTAATGGATTCACTGTCGACAGAAAAGCGTGTTACTTCTCTTACGCCCCCAACGTTTATTGTTTTCTCAGAGGATGATAATGTTGTTGATGTTCAGAACGGTGTTATTTTCTATCAGGCTCTAAAAAAAGAGGGTGTTCCGGCATCCATTCACATTTATGATCACGGCGGTCATGGATATGGAATGGCACCAAAAGACCCTGTGCTGAATACGTGGCCGTTTCTGTGTAGTCAGTGGCTGAAGAGATTAGGGTTTGCTTCGAAAGGGACAAGGTAGTGGGCGTTGGTAAAGGGCAGTTTGTATTTGCAAAAGGGGATTTCGTCTTTTAAATCGAAAGAAGGTGAGTTGTCAGATTAACAAGAAAGGCGCTGATGTTGAATTTTCATTTAAACTCCTTCATTTTATTTTCTATAAGGAAAATCAATAAAACCTTGTTTGTCATCTTTTCGTTTGTTTACTTTGAATCTAAAAGTACTTTTAAATGAAAGAAATCCACGAATATGAAAAGGACATCGCGTCGATTCGGTCGATAATGGAGAAATCTGGCAAATTCATCTCCCTAAGTGGAATGTCAGGGATTTTGGCTGGTATCTATGCTTTATGTGGGGCGGTTGCTGGATATTTTGTAGTGCATTATCCTATATCACCTTTCCACTATCGAATCTATTCCGTTGTCGGAGCGGACACCTCGTGGAAGCTTATTTTAATTGCTGCCGCTGTATTAGTCGCGTCGATTGTTACAGGATTATTCCTTAGTCAACGAAAGGCAAAGAAATCCGAGACCTCTCTTTGGAGTGCAACCAGTCGTCAGTTGTTTGTCAACCTGGCAATTCCATTGATTACGGGCGGTATTTTTATTTTGATAATTCTTTACGAAGGCCACTTTGGACTAGCTGCGCCTGCCAGCCTTATATTTTATGGGCTCGCATTGATTCACGCAAGTCAGAATACGTATGATGAGGTACGTTACCTCGGTTTTTCGGAAATCGGCTTGGGATTGATATCGGCATTACTACCAGGATATGGTTTGCTTTTTTGGGCTTTGGGGTTTGGCGTGTTGCATATTTTATACGGTGGCATTTTATACAACAAGTACGACCGTTGAAAAATCCCTTTGAAAATCTTAATCGAGTATTGGAGCATCGTGTGCGCTTACAGATCATGTCGGTGCTTATCGCGAACGAGTCGTATGATTTTATTTCACTGAAAGAGATTGTTGGCATCACCGATGGTGGAATGGCTTCTCACATTAAAGCTCTTGAAAAAGAAAAGTATATAATCGTGACCAAGTCATTTGTTGATAGGAAGCCTAACACACGATACAAGATCAGTGAGCGTGGAAGAATTGTTTTCAAAAAGCACCTTGACGCGCTCGAAGCGCTCGTAAATCAACAGAAGAGGTAATTTTTTTATCATTTAACTTTCAAAATAAAAGTACTTTTAAAAACTAATAAAATTTTATGGAAACACGCCCGCAAGACCAATCACTCAATTTATTGGAACGATTTAATCGATGGATTGAAGAATCAATATCCGTGAAGCTCACCTCCATCGGATTTCTTGTTTTGATTTTATTGATCCCATCTTCGTGGATACAGGATTTAATGGTTGAACGTCAGATGCGTTCCGATGATGTAATCACGGAGGTTTCCGAGAAATGGTCGGGAACTCAAACATTGTCGGGACCTATTCTTGTTGTGCCCTATAAGACTCAGAAAAAGATCAAGCTTGTAACAGGAGAGACGGAGCTCCAGGATTATGTTGAAAAATATTATTTCCTTCCTGAAACCCTTGACATCAATGGAAGCGTTAAACCGGAGATTCTTCACCGTGGTTTATTTGACGTGGCAGTTTATGGATCCACGTTAACAATAAAAGCTAATTTTACATCACCAGATTTTCTGTCCCTTCGAATACCAAATGAATCAATCCTATGGAAAGACGCATTCATGATGTTCTCTATTTCGGATCTCCGTGGAATAAATGACAGCCTTGGGTTCTTTGTCGGTGAAAAGCCGAAGGCGACTGAACCCTCAAATAATTTCAGCACAGGAATGAGTGCATCTCAACCAGAATTAATCGATGGACTCGTCGCTACAAATTCAAAGCCCATAACTTATAGTGGCATCATTGCAAGGATGGAGTGGGAATCCGCGGATGATTTTAAGGGAAATGCCGTGATCAACTTAAATCTCAAAGGAAGTCAACGGCTGGATTTTCAGCCTACTGGAAAGACGACCTCTGTCAGGCTTTCCAGCACATGGACCAGTCCAAGTTTTGAAGGAGATTTTCTTCCGGAGACGAGGGAAATTTCTGAAAAAGGATTTACAGCAAGCTGGAAAATACTTCACTATAACAGGCCTTTTGCTCAGCATTGGACTCAGTCAAACGGGCAACTAGCAGGGTCGGATTTTGGAGTGAAACTTTTAGTGCCAGTAGATCAATATCAGAAAAGTATTCGGACATCTAAATATGGTCAGCTTATCATCATTTTAACGTTTGTTGCCTTATTCCTTGTTGAAATCACCCGCAAAATCCGTATTCATCCGTTTCAATATATCCTGATAGGAGTAGCGCTAATTATATATTATACATTACTCCTCAGTTTTTCAGAACAAATTGGCTATAATTCAGCGTACTGGATCGCTTCACTTGCCACCGTCGGCCTAATTAGTTTCTATTCAAAATCATTTTTGAAAAGCAAAGAGTTGGTAGGCCTGTTTACATCTTTGTTGCTGATCTTTTATTCGTTCATATTCATCATCATTCTTCAGCAGGATTTCTCACTCTTACTGGGAAGTATTGGACTGTTCTTGATCGTGGGAGCACTAATGTATTTTTCAAGGAAGGTTCAGTGGTACGGAAGCAGGATTGAAGGTTGAGAGAATCAAAAAAGAAGAATTAAAGAATGAACGGGCTAAATGTAGGTCTTTATGTCTATTGCCAATTCATTCTTTAATTCTCTTAATCCTCGTTTACTCTTTCTCCAAAAACGGATATCTATAATCGACTGGAGTAACAAACGTCTCTTTAATTGTTCTCATCGATACCCACCGCATTAGATTTACTTTCGCACCGGCTTTCTCATTTGTACCGGATCCGCGTGCACCGCCAAAAGGCTGCTGACCAACCACTGCGCCGGTAGGTTTATCATTGATGTAGAAATTTCCAGCAGAATTTACCAGCTTCTTTGTGGCCATCTCAATCGCATAGCGATCTTTGGACAAAATTGAACCTGTAAGTGCGTACGGCGAAGTCTGATCCACCAACTCAAGTGTTTGCTCGAAATTTTCGGAGTCATATACATAGATGGTGATGACCGGTCCGAAGATCTCTTCACACATGGTTAATGAAGAAGGATCTTTGGTGAGGATCACTGTCGGTTCTATGAAGTACCCTTTTGATTTATCGTATTTTCCACCGGCAAGAATCTCATTCATTGGATTTTTCCGGGAGAGCTCTATGTAATTGGTGATGGAGTTGAATGCCTTCTCATCGATCACGGCATTGATGAAGTTTCCAAAATCTTCG
>JBBRFP010000119.1:0-6278 GCA_038241465.1 Cytophagales bacterium
TAAACGCACATCCATTCGGTGCTATTCCCACACCGTAGCTGCTCAGCAAAGTACCTTTTGAATCATAAACATCGATGGTTCCTGCAGAACTAAAGTTGGCAGCATTACATCCAATAATATTACTATTAAACGGATCAACAGCCAATCCATAATAGCTTTTAGACTTGAATGCCGTGGTCGGTATGGTCGTTGCAGTATGAGCCAGGGAAAAGATCGCATTATCATAGGTGTAGTACAACGTCGTACCGTCATTTGAAATCCCAAGATTAGCGGGCCCATTAAAAATAACTTTGTCAACGTTTAATCGCAAGGATTCGGTGTTGCTTGTGGTAATCTTACTTATCGATCCCTTCGTGCTGTTTGCATTATTTACGTAATCGATATACCCACCCGAAGCCACCCAGATGTTACCATCTTTGTCACGCTCTAGACTGTTTGGATTATCACCAACGGTAATGGTTGCAATAATAGCGTCTGTGTTGCTATCGATCACTTTGACCGTGTTGTCACGATCAAATCCACCTGAATTTGCTACGTAGACAAGATTATTAATTTTAAGCATCCGATTAGGGCCTTTGCCGGTTGGAATTGTTTTAGTCACCTCGTACGTGCTAAGATTAACAACTTTTACGGTTCCGGTTACTCCGTCAGGCCCCCAATCTGATACATAGCCCTTGTTGGAGGAAATTCCGATAAAATACCGCGGACTGGAAACTCCAGTGATGCTTGCAAATGCTTTAAGATCATCCAGATTGACAACCTCCACCTTGGATGAATTTTGTACAACAATAAAACCTTTGTTTTCAAAAACGGTCATCGACTGTGACTGATCGCCCAGTGGCCTTCCATTTTTTGAGGCAAACAGATTGTTGCTTACCTGATCAGTCTTCCTGTCATAAAAAGAGATTTCGGTATCACCATTTCCAAAATTTCCTTCATTCACAATAAAGAATCCCGAGGCACCAACCTTGACAGTTTCCGTATCGGAGTTGCAGCCCTGAAAAATAATGATCCCCGAAACAATAGCCAGTGTCGCCAGCTGCTTAAAAAAATTGACCTTCATATTGAGTTTAGTTTATTAAAATTTAAGGTTAATCCTATTTTGAAACTTCTTCCAGGCATTGGGTATCCCGGCCTGCTTTGGTATTCAGTGTTGAGAGCATTATTGAGTTCAGCACTTATCGTTGTTTTTAAATGTTTGATTTGAAATGGCCTGCTCAGCCAGGCGTTAAGCACATTGTTGGGTTTCATTGAAAAAAACTCCGAGTTATCACTATCGGTGTATTGCTTGCCGGTAACGCTATTGATAATATTCAGATTGATGCCTTGCCAGATCACTCTTATTGAAACACTTCCCTGATGAATAGGTGTAAACATTAGCTGCTTCCCAAGCTCATTGCTATTGCCTCCATCCGCTATGCTTTCGTTCGTGGATAATGTGAGACTGTATTGACCGGAAAAATCAAAATTTACTTTGTCTACTTGCGTTGAGACAGATCCTTGTGCTTCAATTCCCCTTGACCAGACGTTTTTAATATTTTGCGGTGACCATCCGCTAGAACCAGTTGGCGCCCATAGGATCCAGTTGTCGACCTGGTTACTAAAAGCAGCGACTTTTAGCGAAGCTTGTTTGCTTGCCGCTTTGGGAGTATGCCACGTGAATCCCGCTTCGCTGCTAAAAGATGTTTCGGTTTTCAAATTGGGATCACCCGTAAATCCTGGTTGTCTCCAATACAGATCGTTGAAAGTCGGAATGCGATAATTTCTTGAAACACTGATATAGGTTTCCAGGGACTTCGTCGCTTTAAATTTTCCGGTGATACCGGGTGAGAAAGGCTTGGCAGATTTATCTACAAATTCCTGGCGAAAGGAGGCTGCGATCTCCAATCTGCCAGGATTCCATTTGAACGCACTTACGATTGCAATTCTGTTCCTTTCCGGAATACTGGATCCATAATTGGCCACCTGTCCTTCTTCCCATGTATAATTAGCGCCTGTGGTGAGGCTCATGTTGTTCTTTAAAAGGAAATTGGCTTCGAAATTATTGATGGACGTGTTGAAGTTGCTGGATGAAACAAGATTGTTGATAGCAGAATCAAGATACTCAAGGTCATGCCGGATAAATGCACCTTGGTAGCTCAGATCAAAACCGTTTCCGGAATAATTCCAACCCAATAGTGTTCGGTAGTATTTGTCCTCCTGCGTTGCTTTTGCCTTTGCGGAAGAAAACGTGGTGTTGGGGATATCATGAAAATTATCCTGATACCAGAATTTGAGATGCACCAAATTTTTTGCGGAAATCTGCCAATAGGCCTGTTGTAAAATTCCTTTTTGCTCGTAGCCCGAGTGATCACGCTTTTCGGTTCTTGCAGGAGAATAGTTTCTGTTGGTGAACTCAAAATCATTTTTTGCCTCGCTGTAAAATACTTTTGTGGAGGTGATAAATTTCTTTCCGCTCCAACTTGCGCCGATATCCTGATAGAAAGTTCCGAAAGATCCACCGTTAGTAAAGCTTCTCAATTTCAATCCTTCATTGAAGCTTGCTGTGTTGTTTAGCTGAATGGTGCCGCCAATCGAACCATTACCGTAAAGACTTGCTGAACCGCCTGATTGAATAGAGACATCATCGATAAACCCGACGGGCACTAAAGAAAGATCAAGTGTCCCGTTGAGGGGACTTAATAGATTAATTCCATTCCATAATACCGCCGTATGACTGCTTCCGCTGCCGCGAAGAGAAGCAGTGGCTAATCCACCCGGACCATAACTTCGGATATTTCCGTAGCCGAATTTTCGCAATAGATCAGCAAGGCTTCCACCGGACGCAAGCGCGCGCGTCACACTATCCACAGGACGTATGTACTGACTAATGGCGTAATTGTTTAGCCGGCTCTGCTCAATAATCACTTCATTCAACGTCTTTACAGAATCTGTCTGCGCAACGCAATGGATTGATACAAAAGCACAAAGTCCGAAAACAACTGTTTTCAGTTTTGCAAACATTCGAAAAATAATAACCTTAATAAATCAACTGACCCTTCCTTCTTCCCGAGGTGCAGATCCAACTAGTGGTAGTGGCAGGTCTCCTGACTTGTGTTTGGTTGCCTGTCTTCCCATCCGCCAGATGGCTGGATAGTGACTAAGAATCTAGGTGCAACCCTTTAAAACAACACTTACAGTAGCGGGAACTGTTCCGGATTTAAACCGGATTCCCTTTTAATCAAATGATCTCGTCTGATCATTCGAACCAATACAGTACAATTATACTGTTTTTTGAAGATAATTGAATTCCAACGATGAGATTGGACAGTTTACCCCCTCTATAAGGAGTGTCTAAGCTCATGGAATCTGCGCTCAATGAATATTTTTTTGATTTGATTAGAAAAATAATTTAGACTTGCCTAAATTTTTAAAACTGCCTAAGCTTGAAATTTGCCCTTATTCCGGTTTTGCTATTCTCTATCGCTATTTCAACACAGGGGCAGACTCGTATAATTACTGGAACTGTTAAAGAGTCCGAGACGCGTGACCCGGCCAGTTTTTGTCACATTACGTTGCTTAACAGCGTTCTCGGAACTTCGTCTGATATATATGGCAAATTTAAAATTGAAATACCTGCTGAATACTCATCACCCAAGTTCCTGGTAACCCATCTTGGGTATAAGAACGATACAATAATAATTACTGCAAATAAAAATGATTATCTGATTTACCTTCAGTCAACGCAGCAAACGTTGGACGAGGTCGTGATTACTGGCCTTTCACGCGCTACGATCATCCGTGAAAATCCGGTTTCAATATCACTTGTATCATCAAGAACAATTGAGCGAACAATAGAGAGTAATATTATCGATGTACTGGCTCAGAATGTGCCTGGATTAAATGCTGTTAAGACTGGTCCTAATATTTCAAAACCTTTTATTCGTGGATTAGGGTATAACAGAGTCCTGACACTGTACGATGGTGTTCGCCAGGAAGGACAACAATGGGGTGATGAACATGGTATTGAGGTTGATGCTTACAATATTGAGAAAGCGGAAGTCATAAAAGGTCCTGCAAGCTTAATGTTTGGATCGGATGCGTTAGCTGGCGTCGTAAGTTTATTTCCATTTGCTCCAAAAGAGCGCGATGGCGTTATCCGTGGAAGATTTATTTCAGAATATCAAGGTAACAATGGACTGTTCGGTAACGGAGTGAAGATAGGTTCTGCAAATGAACATTGGCAATGGTCATTAAGCGGCTCTTATCGATTGGCAAGAAATTATACTAACTCAGTGGATGGACGTGTCTACAATACAGGATATGATGAAAAAAATGCAGCAGGTTCGGTTGGATATAAAAGTGATAAAGGTTCTATTAATCTTCACTTCACACTCTACGATAATATTCAGGGAATTCCTGATGGAAGCCGCGACTCGCTGACACGAAAATTCACAAAGCAGGTGAGTGAAGGTGCAGACGATGATGTTAAGAATCGTCCGACTGTGACGGATGACGAATTGAATTCATACACGCCAAGTCCATTACATCAGAATATCCAGCATTATCGTGTTTACCTCAACAGCCAGTATGAAATTGGAAAAGGTGATGTTACCGTGCTACTTGGCTTTCAGCAGAACAGGCGTCGGGAGTACACTCATCCTACGCAGCCACGACTGGCGGGGCTTAATATCCAACTGAATACTTTGAATTATGGAATACGCTATAACGCGCCGCAAATTTCAAATTTTGAACTTTCATTTGGTGCAAATGGAATGTATCAGAGCAATAAGAATGGTGACGCTACCGATTTTCCAATACCTGATTTTAGTTTGCTTGATATCGGTACCTATGGTTATGCCAAATGGTCGCAAAAGAAATGGACTATCAGCGGAGGTGTGCGATATGATACAAGAAACGTGAAGGGTGATGATTTCTATGTTGGTAATAATCCAAGTACTGGATTCAGTCATCAGGTTTTTCTTCCAGATGCCACTCCTGCCGAGCTGCAGTTCCCTGCTTTAAAACAATCCTTTAATGGTATCTCATTAAGTCTTGGGAGCACCTATCAAATAAATGAAAAGTTTAGTCTGAAATTTAACATAGCAAGAGGATATCGGGCGCCAAGTATTCCTGAGATTGCATCCAACGGACTAGACCCGGGAGCTCACATAGTTTACATCGGAAACAGAAACTTTGTTCCCGAGTTTAGCTTCCAGCAGGATTTGGCTGTGACAGGAACATTTGACGATTTTAATGCCTCCTTGAGTGTATTCAATAACTTTGTTCAGGATTATATTTATTTGAGTCAGGTTGTCGATGCGCAGGGCAACCCGATTGAAATTCTTCAGGGAAATAAGACATTCCAGTATCAACAGGGTTCGGCACAATTGTATGGGATGGAAGCTTCATTAGAAGTTAAACCAAGGGGAGTGAGGGGACTCACGATGAGCAGTAATATGTCAATGGTAATAGGGTCAAACACAAAAAAGGAATTTGAAAACAAGGGAGTGGATGGTCAGTACTTGCCATTTATTCCACCCATCAGAATTCTCACAAGCATCAGTCAGGAGATAAAAACACGCAGCAAAGTATTTACAGTACTAAATGCAAAGGTAGATGTTGATTACAGCGCGACCCAGAACAGGTTCCTTGCGCTTTACAGCACAGAGACTAAAACACCTGGCTACACATTAGTGAATGCCTCCATTGGAGCAGACGTTCACTACTCTAAAAAAGTTATGACTCAGATTCAATTCCAGGTGAATAACATGTTTGATGTGGCTTACCAATCAAATCTAAGCCGATTGAAATATTTTGAATATTATAATCAATCACCCAACGGCCAATTAGGAATTTACAGCATGGGAAGAAATTTCTGTGTGAAGATTAGTATCCCTTTTTAGAATCAGTAAATCAAGCCCTCGACAAAGTTGTATGCCATGAGGATTCCAGACCAAAGGTGGCTCGTGACCATCGCCTTCATGATAAAAGCATCATAAATTTTAGTCTCTTGGCGCCCCGTGCTTGTAACTCAATCCGAATTGTCTTATAATTGCAACGTTGTTGCATTTATGAGAATCGATTCACGCTTTAGCCTTGATTTAGCCGGTTTTCTGGTCTCGATGATCTGTGCAATACATTGCGCCGCCATTCCGATCCTCACTATATTTTTTTCATTCAGCTTTTTTAAAGCACTTGATAGTCCTGCTGTGGATGCTGCGATAGTTTCGATGAGCTTCCTACTGGCAATCCTATCATTGCTTCCCGCGTATTATCGAAAACATAAAGATCCAGTC
>JBBRFP010000120.1:0-6234 GCA_038241465.1 Cytophagales bacterium
AGGCGGCGATCCGTGGTAAAGCAGATCATCTTGCTGGCTTAAAAGAGAATGTGATCGTTGGTCACCTGATCCCGGCTGGTACTGGTCAGCGTCAATTCAATGATCTGATCGTAGGTTCGGAAGAGGAATACGAGAAGATGATGGAAGCACCGGCAGCTCCAGCTCCTGCGCCTCGCAAGGAGAAGGAGTTAACAGCTTAAAAGTTAATTATTGAATAGTGAAACCCCTTCGAATTTCGAAGGGGTTTTTTTGTTTATAGAGAAGCTCAAAGCTTATGGCTCTCAAATTTTTTACAGATTAGAAGTCAGCACGCGCATAGAATTACAATTGGAAGTGTTAAAAGTCATTCATAATTCTCTTGATTCCATCTTTAACGTTTACGTCTTTGAAATTGATTAACACCCAGTATTTTTCGTTTCAAATTTGCATCTCACGACCAACGCGTTCCTGGAAGGCCTCTGCAGTAAAAATTTCATAGAATGCTCCACTAAACCTTATGCCCTTTTCAATTTTTTATCTCCTTCCTTTTCCAGTAACTTGTATTTCTATTTTCAAATTCACATGGCCGAAGACAAACAACAACCCCAGAATCTCAATCAAATTAATATTGAACTCAGCGAAGAGATTGCCGAAGGAGTTTATTCCAACCTCGCGATGATCGCTCATTCAAACAGTGAATTTGTAATTGATTTTATCCGTTTGATGCCGGGCGTTCCGAAGGCGAAAGTTAAAGCCCGTATTGTGATTACACCGGAACATGCGAAGCGATTGCTTGCTGCCCTTAAAGATAATATAGAAAAGTATGAAGCATCATTCGGTCCCATCAAGCGTACCGATGAGTTACCGAAGTTCCCAATGAATTTTGGGGGGACGATGGGTGAAGCTTAGACCATTTTAAGTACAAGATCGTTAAATCTGTCCTATGGAGAGGTTTGACTTCGTAACCGCCCCGCTGTTTACGTACAAGCGACCGGCACACAGAAACCAATAGAGACTATATGCAAACAATAATTGGATCAGGCGGCACTATCGCATTGCCTTTGGCAAAAGAATTAGCAAAGTATACCAACCGGATAAGGCTAGTAAGCAGGCATCCTAAGAAAGTCAATGAGACGGATGAATTGTTTCCATTGGATGTAAAGGATTTATCACAGATTGAAAAGGCGGTTTCTGGCAGCGAGGTGGTGTATGTCACTATTGGCTTTGATTATAATCTGAAGGTTTGGCAACAAACGTGGCCTCCATTTATACAATCTGTTATTAAGGCATGTATATCGAATCATGCGAAGCTTGTCTTTTTTGATAATGTGTATCCATACGCAAAATCAGCCATACCGCACATGACTGAAGATTCACCGTGGCAACCACCCAGCAAAAAAGGAGAAGTTAGAAAGAGCGTTAATGAGATGATCATGCAAGAAGTAAATGCGAAAAATCTTACGGCTATGATTGTTAGGGCCGCAGACTTTTATGGGCCAGATACCGATAAAAGTTTTCTTGGTGAAACAGTGGTCAAGAATATGCTGAAAGGAAAAAAGGCTCAGGCATTTGGCGACATAAGTAAAATTCATACTTATACGTTTACACCTGATGCCGGTAAAGCGACCGCCTTGCTTGGAAATACCTCGGACGCTTATAACCAGGTCTGACATCTACCGACAACCAAAGAGAAACTAACTACCAAACACTGGATTGAATTAGTCGCTAAAGAGCTTGAGACTGAACCCCGAATACAAAAAGTGCCAACGTGGATGTTATATATTTTAGGACTGTTTATCCCCGAATTGAAAGAATTCCCGGAGATGATGTATCAGAATGAAGTGGACTACATTTTTGATAGCAGCAAATTTGAAAAGCGTTTTGGCATCAGTGCAACCAAACCGGAGGAAGGGATAAAAATAATGATCGAATATCTTAAGAAAATGACAAGCCGCTAGCATAGTATAGCGAACATGACGAATAACGATTATTGTAATTCATTCGGGCGAGAAACTTTTATGCTAGCGAAAAACAGGTTTTTTTTAAAAATAGATTCATAAGTGATGAAACTGAAAATAATCAGCGAATTGCCATTAATCTCTTAGGTTTGGAATGAAACTTGAACATAAAGAATTAATAGACCTACTCAAAAAAGCTTATTCTGCCGAGAAGGCAGCAGCCTTTGCCTATCAGGGCCATGCTGGTGCGGTGAAAGACAAAGATGAGAAGATAGCCATTAGGCAAATTGAGGTGGATGAATGGAATCATCGTAAGGAAGTATTGGCAATAATGCAGGAATATAATATTTCAGTGTCAAAGTTTTATGAATTTCGTTTTCACGTTATCGGTAGAGTCATATCAACAGCTTGTTATCTAATTGGTTGGTTTATGCCTTTTTTTTTCGCGGGAAGACTTGAAAGCGGTAATGTCTGTGAATATTTTCGAATGATGCAATACTTCCACGAACTTGGTATCATAAAGCATAACCAGGTCTTGTATGAAATGGGGATGAAGGAAAAGGAACACGAATTGTACTTTTTAGGGAAGATTAAAAACAAGAACATTCTTCCGATTTTTGAAAAGTTATTCTCCTGGGGATCGAGTAGAAGCTTAAATGATGTAGATCTCAATAATAAATATCCCGTGGAGGCTTCGGCCCTATATTGCAAGAAAGTAAGCGGTGAATGATAATGCCTATTACAATATGTCATTGTCAATTCTAAGTTTGATGAAAATCGTTGCGTCATACTCGGCATATTTAAAGACATTCACTAACTTGAATCATGCGAAAGATAAAACCCACTTCGATTGGCCTCTTGCTCATGTTGGTATTCGGAGCATTTGAAACGCCTCAGCCTTTCGAATATGTAGAGGTGACAGAGTTAACAATTACCCAAATTCACACAGCTTACGAGAAGGGTAATTATACAAGTCAGCAACTGGTGGCTGCTTACCTGGAACGAATTGAGCAATTTGATAAACAAATCAATTCTATTTCAACAATCAATCCGCAAGCGATGGCCGTTGCCAAAGCCCTTGATGAAGAGTATAAGAGAACAAAAGTACTTCGACCCCTTCATGGTATTCCGCTCATTGTTAAAGATAATATAGAAACCAAGGGGCTTGCAACCACCGCCGGATCAATTGCACTACAGAATTTTATTCCCGGTCAAGATGCCTTTATTATTGACAAACTGGTGAAAGCAGGAGCTATCGTTATTGCGAAATCGAATATGGCTGAATGGGCATTTACGCCTTTTCATTCCGTGAGCTCGACACATGGAGAAACATTAAATCCCTATAATGTAGAATATGTGCCCGCCGGGTCGAGTGGAGGAACTGGCGCTTCCATTGCTTCTAATTTTGGTGCTGTCGGACTTGGAACGGATACAGGTAACTCTATTCGCGGCCCATCATCTCATTGTGACCTGGTAGGGTTTAGAACCACATTGGGTTTAATCAGCAGGGCTGGAATTGTTCCTCTCTTCTTGAGAAATGATGTCGTAGGACCCATGTGCAGAACGGTGGAAGATGCTACAAGAGTGATGGAAGTTATGGTGGGCGTGGATCCACATGATGCTATAACCAAATACTCTAAAGGCAAGACTCCAAAGAACTATACACAGTTTCTAAGAAAGGAAGGTCTGACAGGTGCACGAATTGGTGTGCTGAGGGAACTCAGTGAGGCAAGTCCTGACCCCGAAATAAAAGCATTGTTTGAAAAGTCGTTGATTGATATGAAGGCAATGGGTGCCATCATTATTGATCCAATAATCATCCCTGACTTCGAGAGTCTAAGGAAGAATCAATGGTGTGCTGAATTTAGAACAGATATAGAGGGCTATCTCAGAAGCAATGTAAGGAGCGATACCTTAAAAACCCTGGAGGATATTATTAGGATAAGTTCCGCGTCAAGCAAAGAACTTGAGCGTTTGAACAATTTTGCAAAAAATAAGGGCAGGTATACAAATCCTGAGATTGAATGTTTGGACGCTTATAGTGATGTAAGACGAGTAGCGTTTCGAAAAGCAATTGAAGATGAGATGGATAGATTACATCTGGATGCTATTGTTTATCCGTCATGGAATAACAAACCCGCCAAAATTGTAAATTATTTAGCCGACTATAAGGGTGATAATAGTCAGGTGATTGCTCCACACACCGGACAACCTGCCTTCACTGTTCCGATGGGATTCACAACGGAGAACTTACCAGCGGGCATTCAATTTTTAGGCAGAATGTATTCGGAACCTACACTTATAAAATTAGCTTACTCTTATGAGAAGTCAACAAAGCATAGAGTACCACCAGTCTTTAAAAAATAAGTTGAATAAGAGAATGTATTGGAAATGAGTTTGCGAATTACACATTAAATTTTACAGTCATGAAAAATAGGTTGTGCCTTTTAACTTTAACTATTCTGCCAGGTTTCTCAATAGCACAAAAAAAAATCAACATCGATAGCCTTCAACGCGAAGCAGCGAAAACAGAATTTTATGCTCCTGTTCCCTCAATCGTTACGCCAGGGAAAACACCTCAGGACGCACCGTCCGATGCAATTATTTTATTCAACGGCAAAGACCTCAGCGCCTGGGAAGGAGATGATATAAGTAAGCCCATTAGTTGGAAAGTTGCGGATGGCATACTGACTGTAGACAATAGTCATGGGTATGGAGGCATCAATACGAAACAGAAATTTTCTGATTATTAAAACCATTTCAAGTGGCGGATACCAATTGATATAGCAGGTGCCGGTCAGCAGCGCGGGAATAGTGGCGTTAATCTGGCGGCTTTCGCAATTATTCCGCTTGATAAAATATTCCTCGAACTTGGTTACGAAATACAAATACTTGATAGTTACAACAGCAGTACCTATGTAAATGGGCAGGCCGGATCATTGTATAAGCAGTCAGCGCCTCTCGTAAATGCTTGCAAAAAACCAGGCGACTGGCAGACCTATGATATTATCTGGAAAGCCCCGCGCTTCAATGAAGATGGTAGTCTGAAGAGTGCGGCCTACGTCACTGTTATTCAAAATGGTGTATTGGTTCAAAATAATACGGAAGTTCAAGGCCAGACGCTTTGGACAGGTAAACCAACTTACAAAATGCACGGTGCCTCGCGTATCCGCCTTCAATCGCACGGTGACCCTGGATCAAGTGTGAGTTTTAGAAATATCTGGCTAAGACCGTTATGAGAATACTTTTATTAAAAATAGTCCTCCTTACCTCTGTTGCAATTTCTGGACAGGCACAGAAAAATGAAAAAACCAGGGATTCAGTGGTGGTCAGACTTATCTATCGAGATACAATTATTTACAGGCATGACACTGTTCGTGTAAAGCACTATATCCATTCAGATACCGTTTGGACTTCAACAGATCAACTTTCAACAACTGCCAAAAAAAAGAAGACACTTAATCCAAATAACTGGGGCATTGGCCCATCGGTTGGAGCGTATTACTCGCCTTACAACGGCTTCGACGTTAATATTGGTTTTGGTATCCAGTATTATTTATTTACCATCCCCAGTTTCCGAAATAATCACCTAGGCAGGAAGCGGCATTCAAAATAAGAATATAATTAGCCAGCGACTGCCGGGGTTCAGCCGAATGCAGATCTGAGCGTTGATGAACGCCAAAAATTTCTGTTCATAGGTTATAGAAATCTTAAAAACCCACTAAATCGACTGAAAAGGCTTCTTTTCGCACCCTAAAATACTTTGAATTAGCTCTTTGTTACCTCTTTTCCTTTAGATACCTTTGCAGTCCAATTTTTAAGCGGTTTAAAAAGAGATAATTAAATGCCAACTATTCAGCAACTAGTACGGAAAGGGCGTAAGAAATTGACTTTCAAGTCAAAATCACCAGCTCTTGACTCTTGCCCACAGCGCAGGGGTGTTTGTACGCGTGTTTACACGACTACTCCAAAGAAGCCAAATTCTGCACTTCGTAAGGTAGCACGTGTGCGTCTTACAAACGGAAAAGAGGTTAACGCCTATATTCCAGGAGAAGGACACAATCTTCAGGAGCATTCAATCGTGCTTATCCGCGGAGGTCGTGTTAAAGATCTTCCAGGGGTACGTTACCACATCATTCGTGGTGCGTTGGACACTGCCGGTGTAAGTGGCAGACAACAAAGCCGTTCTAAATATGGAGCTAAAAGACCAAAGGCTGGTGCAGCTGCAGCAGCAGGTAAAGGATCTCCGGCTAAGGGAGCACATGCTAAGAAAAAATAATCATAAGAGATCATGAGA
>JBBRFP010000121.1:0-6222 GCA_038241465.1 Cytophagales bacterium
GAACGGATGGATCTTATTCTCCTGATGGAAAACAAATTGTGATAGACCGAATGGATCGATGGGATGTAGAGTGGCGCAACTATCGAGGAGGCCAAAATACTCCTTTGGTTATCTTAAATCTTGCCGATCAATCCGAGAAGCTCATTCCTTCTGAGTCGACGGTCGATATCCAGCCATTGTGGTTGGGTGACAAGATCTATTTTGTTTCCGATCGTGATTGGACTTCAAACATCTGGTCTTATTCGTCCTCGGGTGGGCTTGAGCAAATCACAAAACTTACTGGCTCCGACATTAAATGGCTAAGCGGCAATGGAAATAAACTGGTGTTTGAACGCGACGGCTACCTGCACCTGTATGACCTTTCTTCTAAAGAATCAAAGCAATTTAACATCACCATCAATTCGGATTTTCCATGGGCAGAGACAAAATGGGAAGATGTCACGAAGAGCGCACGTGGTGTGACCATTTCGCCCACCGGTAAACGCGTGATTATGGAATCGCGAGGTGAAATATTTACTGCCCCTGTCGAGAATGGTGATGCACGCAACGTTACACAAACGTCGGGTATAGCTGATCATGCTCCTGTTTGGTCGCCAAAAGGAAATGAACTTGCCTGGTTTTCAGATGCCGGCGGTAAAGGATATTCATTGGTGATTACCTCTCAAGACGGTTTGTCAAAATCAAGAAGCATTGCCATCGGCGAATCAAAGATGGCGTGGGAACCTGCATGGTCCCCCGATGGAAAGTTTATCGCTTTTACAGACGATGATGTGAGAATTCGTGTAGTGGATGTCGCAGCAGGCACAATCAAAACGGTGGACACGGGTGGGGCGAATATTGAACGGGGCAACATGGGTTTGAATTGGTCGCATGATTCGAAATGGCTGGCGTACACAAAGACAGGAGCAAATAATTTTAGAAGAGTGACCATATGGTCGATGGCAGACAATAGCATTCATTCGTTAACCAACTCATTTGCTGATTCTTTTTCTCCCACTTGGGATAGAGATGGACATCACCTTTATTTTCTCGCAACGGTGGATCTGGCACTTGCCTCCGGATGGGCCAACACAAGTTCGATACCCTCTGATCCTCAATACAATGCATACGTCGTGAACTTGCGGAAGGACGAGCTGTCACCGTTCAAACCGAAAAGCGATGAAGAGATTGCTGCGGCGGAAGAGAAAAAAACAGAAGAGAAAAACTCCACTGACAAAAAAGCAGCAGATAAAAAAGACACCAACGAAACAAAGGACACCAAAGCAAAGGGACCCGAATCTGTACTCATCTCCTTTGAAAATATCGAACGACGAACAATTTCACTTCCGCTGCCGAAAGCAAATTACAGGTTAATGATCAGCGGATCGTCCGGTACAGTATTCATAGGTGAACAAAAGGCTGGAGCCAGGGACCTCGTGCTTCACAAGTTCACTCTTGAAAAAGGTGAGGGAAAGGAATTCATCAACGGTGCATCGCAGGTTTCTGTTTCCAGCGATGGCAATAAAATGCTCGCTCAGGTAAGTGGTAGCTGGAAAGTTATGAATACTTCCGGGGCGAAAGGTGATGACGGCACTGTCGTAAAAATCAATCTAAAGGTAAAACTTAATCGCACGGAAGAGTGGACACAGATGTTTGAAGAAGCATGGCGTTACGAACGCGATTACTTCTATGATCCCAACATGCACGGAAGAAACTGGACTGAAGTTCACGAGCGATATGCTCCGTTAACACCTTTCATCAAACACCGCGCAGACCTAACCTATGTCCTCGATCAAATGAACGGCGAACTTTCCGTTGGGCATAGTTTCGTGTTTGGTGGAGATTTCCCAGAGGTGGATAAACCTGCTATCGGGCTATTAGGCGCTGACCTCGTGGCTGAAAACAAACGCTGGAAGATTAACCGGATTTATACGACTGAAAGCTGGAACCCGGAATTGTCAAGCCCGTTAGACCGGCCAGGAATAAAAATTCAGGAAGGCTATTACCTTGTGGGTATCAATGGCAAAGAACTTACCGATGCTATGGATCCTTATCAGTTTCTGGATGGCACAGTAGATGTACAAACGACACTGCATATCAACAAGACGCCTGACTTCACAGGGGCATGGCAGGAAATTGTGAAACCAATTTCAAACGAAGACAATTTAAGACAACGGGCATGGGTGGAAGACAACAGACGTGCAGTAGATAAATTGTCGAATGGCAAGCTTGCCTATGTGTGGGTGCCCAACACGGGAGGTCCCGGATTTATTTCTTTTAACCGGTATTTCTTTGCACAGCAAGACAAGAAAGGTTTAGTAATTGATGAGCGCTTCAATGGCGGGGGACTGCTTGACGATTATATGGTTGATCTCATGAACAGAAAACTTCGGGCAGCTATTACGAATGAAGTACCACAAGGCGCTTCGTTTCGTCTGCCTGCCGGAATACTGGGGCCTAAGGTGCTTTTGATTAACGAGCTGGCAGGATCTGGCGGAGACTTTTTCCCGTGGGTCTTCCGTCAACAGAAAACCGGACCGCTGATTGGTACACGCACGTGGGGAGGTTTGGTAAAATCATCGGTTCATTACAGCCTCGTGGATGGCGGCGCACTCACCGCGCCGGACAACGGAGTCTTTGATCCTATCAATAACAAATGGATTGGCGAAAACGAAGGCATCGCTCCGGATATTGAAGTCAAACAAGATGCGCTGTCGCTTTCAAAAGGAATCGATCTTCAACTGGAACGTGCGGTTAAGGAAGCATTGAGCTTGCTCGAACAACAAGGTGAAATAAAAGTAACACCACCACCATTCAATACACCCGCTAAAAAGAAGCAATAGAATGACACAACGAACGATACTAATAATCGCATCAATATCAGGATTCTTGTCGGTGGCGATCGGCGCATTTGGCGCTCACGCATTGAAAGCGATCTTAACGGCAAATGGTAGACTGGAAACATTCGAGCTCGCCAGTCGCTATCAGTTTTATCATTCACTTGCTTTGCTATTTGTGGGACTCTTAGCGGAAAAATTTCCAGGGATGGGAACAAGTGCAATTTTCTTCCTTCTCGGAATGATTATTTTCAGTGGAAGTCTTTATGCGCTGTCGATGACCAATCAGACGTGGTGGGGAGCCGTAACTCCGATTGGAGGAATATGTTTGTTGATTGGGTGGGGGTACCTGGGGTGGGTGATCTACAAAAACAGTAATCAGTGATCTACAATCAGATACGAACTTCCGATCACAAATTACTGCATACCGATAACCTTTTTAGTTCGAAGTCTTTTTTTCAAGCACGTTTGCTGTAAACGAAATCTGACCCGCTTCAGGATTGGCCGCATTCGATATCACGGTCACTACTTTATTCTGCTTACCAAATTTTCCAAGACTATTGAACGCAATGGTGATCTCACCTTGCTGTCCCGGAGCGATCGGATCACGAGCCCATCCTTTTGGAACAGTGCAACCACAGGTTACCTGGACGTTCGTGATGATCAGAGGCTCTTTCCCTGTATTTTTAAATTTGAATATGTGCTCAACTTTATCGCCTTGTGTCACATCGCCAAAATCATGCACAGATTTTTCCCATGTAATAGTCGCACCTTTGGTCGTTACCGTTTGAGCCATGGTTGCGAAAACCATCGCCAGGGAGAACAATACAAAAAATAACTTCTTCATAATCAAAGGATTTTTCCAAATTTAGGTATTCAATTGTTATAACGAACTATCAACGAAAACTTGAATAAATCGGTTCAACAAATTTACGGTAACCGGGTAAGAACCAGAGTTTGTGGTTTAGCCCTCAAAGACGACCTGATTTTACTGGTAAATCACGGCTTGTTGTTTGGCCATGACTTCTGGGCTCCTCCTGGAGGCGGGGTTGAATTCGGCAATACAATTGAGTTTGATCTCAAAAGAGAATTCGTTGAAGAGACGGGATTGCAGATCAGCGTACGGGATCTTCGATTTACCTGCGAGTTCATACAGCCTCCGCTTCACGCAATAGAGTTATTTTTTAATGTGGACATCATCAGCGGTCAGGTTTTGACAGGCTCAGATCCCGAAACAGGAAAAAACGATCAAGTCATCACGAATGTCAGGTATATCTCGTTTCTGGAATTGAATCAAATGCCGGATAATCATAAGCATGGACTTTTCTTGCGCGCGAAAAGCATTGAAAATCTCCAAAGTCTGCAAGGATATTTAAAAATTTAAGGTGAAAAGGCAATCTGCCTTTCAAAAAACTGCAGATTGAGGTTAAAATCTCAAAAAACGAACTTATTATTGTAGCTGAACCAAATCACAACATCAGGAATCGAAGTTATTACGCTGCGAATCCCTAAATTGTGAGATAAACAACTACTTTGTCATCTGTCGCCACACGTCATAAGCTGATCAAAAAGATCAAGGATGAGAAGTTCGATGAGGATCAACTTCACCGGTATATATTGCTCACTCAGATTGGTGCAAAGGATTTTCAGGTTGCAGTAGTGGACAGTGACGACAACCGGCTGATCTTTTTTGAGGACTACGTATTTAACGAAGTCAACTCTCAATCAGAGCTTCAGGAAGCACTCCAATCATTGTTCGATTCTCATGAATACCTCCTGGCCGGTTTCTGGAAAGAGGTAAAGGTCTCGATCAAGAATAATAAATTCATACACGTACCATCTTCCTTGTTTATCGAATCCGCAGCGGACGATTATCTTAAATTCAATGCGGTCCTTGATACCGAAAAAGAAGCTGTCAGAATCGGTCGCAACATCAAAACGGATGCTGTTACAGTCTTTGCATTGCAACAGGACACGCTTGACTGGCTAAAAAGAGTTTATGTCAACTCGACTGTAAATTTATTTCATCAATCATCGGCGCTCATTGAAGGAGTGCTTACGGCAGCGGATCCAACGGGAGAACAGCCGTTGTATGTCTATGTTGACCGGTTCAAGCTTCACGTACTTTTCGTTAAAGAAGGGCAGTTGATCTATTACAATCAGTTCCTTATCAAACAATTCTCCGATTACGTAAAGTATATAATGCTTGTAATGAAAGCCCTGGGACTCGATCAGGAAACAAGCCCGGTAATATTATGGGGTTATATCGGAAAGAATTCACCACACTATCAGGAATTCATTAAATATGTTCGCAATGTTTCCTTTGGACCACGGCCAACGCATCTTAAATTTGGTTATCTCTTTGACGAAGTTCAGGAGCATCACTTCTTTGACTTGTATTCATTGAATCTTCTCCCCTTATGAAAAGGATTGCCCTCTTTCCTGGATCATTTGATCCATTTACCAAAGGTCATGAGGATATTGTCTTGCGTGGACTCATGCTTTTCGATGAGATTCAGATCGCGATCGGTTATAATAGTAAGAAAGACAGCCGCTACTTCAAGATCGAGATGATGATGGAGAAGATTAGTGGCACCTTCGCGGAGTATCCTCAGATCAAAGTGATAACCTACTCAGAACTTACTGCCGAGCTTGCAAGAAGACTGAATGCTAATTATCTGTTGAGAGGTTTGCGTAACACCACTGACTTCGAGTATGAGAATAGCATCTCACAAGTGAATCGGTATTTAAACAATGAATTGGAATCAGTATTTTTAATCACCTCGCCCGAGTTTGCAGCTATTAGTTCCTCTATTATTCGCGAGGTGCATCGGTACGGTGGCGATGTTTCGCCATTATTGCCGTACAATCTGTAGGAACTTCTGATTGAAAACATTTTGACTACATCGGCATACAAAAAAACAAAGGCTGATAATCAAACCTTGGAACGTAGCGCGTTACGAAATCTACAAAGTTAATTTCAGTTTCTATTTTACTTTTTCTTTTTTTCGATAATACTCTCCCACCACAAATCGAATGGAGTTATAAGAATTCTCCAGCGCGTGATACACTTCCTTCCGCGTCATCCAGCGAATCTCTTCAATATCTTCTTCCGCCTGAGGTTTGATCTTTGAATCATCAATGAGATCCATCGCATACCAGCGAGTTTTCTTTAACATACTGTTGCGATTCATAGTATAGGTGTGCCAGGTTGTGCATATCTTCTTCCCGACTTTCACTTTTACATTGCATTCTTCCAGGATCTCCCGTTCAGCAGTTTGTTTGTAGTCCTCGTCACTTTCTTTTTTACCTTTGGGCAGATCCCATTTCTTCATCCGGTAGATCATTAGAAAGCGGTCTTTCTTTTTAATAAGTCCGCCCGCAGCCTTTACCACTTTGAACTTAC
>JBBRFP010000122.1:0-6131 GCA_038241465.1 Cytophagales bacterium
CGTATAGATGTTGTCGCTTTTTACATATAGGATGTCAGCCAGCACTTTCGCTTTTGGAAAACGTGTTTGCAGTTCTCCGGTCCTTCGCCAGTGGGTGGTACATTCCCTGCCATCAAGCAAGCCGGCTTCTCCCAAAGCAAAGGCACCTGTACAAATGGAGCACGTATTTACGTTACTGTTGGCACATTTTTGGATCCATTTAAAAAAACTCTTCTCAGCTTTGAACTCTTCACTATGAATATAACCATTGTCCATCCCCGGGATGAATAAAAAATCACCTTCCTTTAAATCAGCCTCTTCATAGTTTTTGATCTTTCCGAAGGCTACCCCTGCCGTAGATATATTCTCGGACCGATACGAGTAAAATTCAATTGATGCATCAAATCCATACGTTTTAGCTTCTACAAACGCCTGAACGGGACCTGCCAAATCAAGTAGCTCAACGTGCGGTGGAACAATGAATGCCAGTTTCATTTGGTTGAATAAAATTAGGTAACACAAGAACGTCATAATGTTAGCAATTTTATTGATCGATTCGATAAATTTATTAATCAGTCGCGCTGCCTATTTGATTTTTATACCCACTCCAAACTCCAGTGCAATATTTTCCATGTTACTTTCGGAGTAATTGATATCAGATCCTTTTATCGGCCACGGATATAACGGGAGGTACAGGCGAAAGCTGAAGAAGGTATTCTTTACTCCCTTTTTAAGGCTATACATCATTCCGTAATCGGGGCTGAAGGAGCTCACCGCACTGCTTACTTTATCAAAATCGGGATGGACCAACGTTTCCTTATAGTCGGTATACTTTGCACCGGCCATAAAAAAGAAGGAGTGTGAACTTCTCTTTGAATAAAATGTTCTTCCAATTCCAAATTTTTGGTTAAGAGAATAGTTATAGTTGGTTTCTACATAGTTGAAATTGCGTTGGGTAATATTGTTGATGTTATAGGATGAGTGAGATGCCAGACTGAGGCGTTTGTTCACATTCCATTGAACCAGGTTGGTAACAAGCAGGTCTATTCCAAAATTTGTATGAATGCCAAGAGCTGGTTCAATGGTGAGTTGGCGTTCAAGCAGATTCCTGTTGTTTATTTTGACTAGTTCCTTTTGTGCCATTGCCTGATAGCACAGCAAGAAAAGCAAGAATGATAAGTGTGAAATGGTTTTCATAGATTTTGTATTTAAATGTGTGTGATGGTTTGTCTGGATCATAGCGACCGATGTTCGAAATAGTAGGTGAGTCCCAGAATAGTATTCGGAAACTTAGAGCCCATGTGCCCAAGGTTCTTCTCCTGATTTTTAGCTAATCGTATGCTCGGGTAATTTTTCAATAGTGTCTGATACAATGCTTCAAACGGAGCTTGCATCCTGCCTGAATTTTCCATTTGCCCAATGCCCATGAATACCAGTTGCTCACCGTCTTTGTTGCTGATTCTACTATCTTTTTCAAATTTCAGTACCACCTCATTGTCGTACCATATCGACGGACTTAGCAAGAGATAGTTACCAAACACATTGTTATCACTTGCGAAGGCATACGCTCCAAATAACCCACCATAGGAGTGACCTAAAATCGCGCGGCCGTTGCGTGTTCTGTCTGCACTATAGTTTTGCTCGATAGTGGGGATCAGCTGGTCCCTTATAAATTCTAAAAACTGTGGAGCTCCCCCCGTCATGGAGCCAGTTTCAGTGGGTGTATAATCGAGATTTCGATCGTTACCGTAGCCGATGCTTACCACCAGCACATTGCTGACCGCGTGGGCATTCGATAGTTCTCTGCAGTGGTTGGCTACAAAGTCAAAGTTTTCGTCACCATCAAGCACGTAGATAGTACCATACGTTTTTCCGATGGGGTCGTAATCGGCAGGCAATGCTACCTTAATGTTGTAAGATGCCCCGTTTGAAGTGGACTGAAGAGTAAACTCCCTGGTCAGGTTGGGACTAAAATCTTCTTCCCTACAACCGGCAAAGAAGAGTGTGAATAGCAATAAGATACTCACGGTTTGATCGACGTAAAATTGAGCCATGATCTTTTTCATAATGATTTTGGTTTTAGTGTTTAATTGTTGATTCTTTTTTCTTGACACCACAAAGGTGTATGGCTCGATGGCCGGATCATAGGTCAGGCATGCGTCATAAAAGGACATAATTTCTTTAGAAAAAATCAGGGTATTAAAAAAAGAAGCACGCTTCCTTCGAAGCGTGCTCGTAAATTCTATTCTCCAGAAATAAAAACTAAAAAATTATTTTTCTGAATCCATGATCAATCCTTGGTTGGGCAGCCAATGGTCGTATTCCATATATTCTACTACTTCGCGCGTAATTTTATCACCTTTTATTTTTGAAATCAGATGCAGCGCCCCGTCAATGCCAGCCGAAACACCGGCGGTGGTAATGATGCGTCCGTTGTCAACAAAGCGCACCTTGGCAAGGACGTTAACGTTTGGAAAGGCGTTGCGGAGTTCTTCAACCCGGCGGTGAAAGGTGGTGACGGTTAAGCCATCCAGCAATCCAGCCTTGGCAAGAATAAAAGCACCAGAGCAAACGGAAAGAAAATAGGTAGTTTGTTTCTCACGACGTTGCACCCAGGCCACTACGTCGGGATCGTTGTAAGCAACGGGTGTATTTCCACCAAATAGAACAAGAATATCTGCAGCCGGTGCATTGTCAATCGTGAAATCAGGAAGGATTTTTAAGATTCCTTGCGATAAGATCGGGCCTGATGTTTTCGAGACTGTGAATACCTCAAACCCGGCAATAGCAAAGGCTTCCATGGGGCCTGCAAAGTCAAGTACTTCCACGCCATCCTGCAGATAAAAACAAATCGTTGAGTTTTTCATAAGTTGCGAATTGATTTGAGCCTTACTATTTTGAACAGTTGAATCTTTTACTTTACAAAATGTGGTGATGGTGATTATGCTGAGCTACCTTTTCTGTCTTCGGTATGGTCCCATCAATTACATCAAAGTGCGCCATCATGCCTGCAGCATGGTGTTCTAAGATGTGGCAGTGATACATCCACGTGCCGGGGCGGTTGTCGGGAAACCATGCAATCTTGACCTTTGTCTTCGGCGTAATATTATAAGTATCCTTCCAGGCTCTATATTCAGGGGCTTTGCCATTTTCTTCGATCACCTGAAAGAAAAAACCGTGCAGGTGAAAAGGATGATCCATTCCGCTGGTGTTGTCTATTTCCCAGATTTGCAGTTCGCCAACCTTCACCGGTTTGTCGTTGAGATGCTCGTGATCATTCACTTTAAAGTCCATTCCACGTTTGATACTTGGCACTTCCGAAAGCTTAACTTTTCTGGTTATGGTTGCATCACCGGGTGCCAATGGTTCGATATGCCTCAGCGTATCCGGGATAAAAGCTATTGACTCTTTTCGTGGCCCCACTTTAACAGTAGCAAATGTTTCTCGTTTTGCTTTCAAAACTGTAACCCGGTTGTAGGGCAACGATTCGATGGCAAATGTCTCACCTTCATCAAAAGGTCCGGCTGCAATGTCCATTCTTTCGCCCGGAACGATTAAAACCTCGGTGACCGTTCTTGGATGTTCGAGCAACCCACCATCTGTACCGATGATGTTAAACTTTTTACCGTCCAGGTACAGTACGAAATATCTTGCGCTCGATGAATTTATAAATCGCCACCTTTCTATCTGACCAGCCGGTACATCTATTTGTAAGTTTTCCTTGCCGTTGATTAGAAGAGTATCTCCTTGTCGACCGTCGTGCCTTTCTACCATGCGAGGAATGAACCAGCCAGGGGTAGTAAATTTATTATCTATTGAAAGCTTCATGTCGTCAATCATCAATATTCGTTCGCCGTCCGTGACCGGGTCTTTCTCATCTGTCACCACCAAAGTTCCATACATACCTCGTTCCATCTGTACCGTTTCATTCGTATGGGAGTGATACCAGAATGTCCCTGCCTGTGGAACAGCGAAGCGGTACTCAAAGACCTCACCTGGAGCAATGGGTTTTTGAGTCTCATTTGTCCCATCCATCGTTGCGGGGAGACATAAGCCATGCCAGTGCACCGTAGTAGGTTCAGCGAGATTATTGGTAACCCGAATAACCATCGTATCGCCCACATTGGCTGTCAAGACCGGGCCAGGGACCTGTTTGTTAAAACCCCATGCTTCAATTGTTTTATCGGGAGCTATTTCCCAATTAAATGTACTCGCTTCGAGATGGTACTCGACAACTTTCGTTTGATTTTTCATTTTTTTAAGATTTAATATCAAGCCTTTTGTTTTTGATGAATCAAAGGTGGGTTGCTTTGGGCTTTGGTCATAGGTCAATAGAGCGTCATAAAAGGACAACGTAAGTTCATGGATGGCTGTGAAGAATCGACAGGAGTTGGTTAGCAATTATCGGGTGCCAAGCAGGCTTTTTCGTGCTGGCGTTAAATAATTCAATCTTCATCATTCACAACCAGGCTGGGGCAGCGACACTCTTTGGCGAGCTTTGGAAGTGGGAGGGACGTGTGGCCTGACAATGTGTGTTGCTGTTGCGTAGGGAAATGCAATCGGGATAGAAACGGAAAGCACGAAGTGTATGAGCAGGAGGTAGGCCGGACTTTTAATGGATAGCCGGGGCCGTAGGCATTGCCAATTATTAGTGTTTCTAACGCCTTTGTTTCGTTTCGCCAGACCCCGAAATATTTCATAAACAGCATCATAACTCAAGCAAATAATCCATCAAGCAAAAGTGTATTTGCGCCAATAAATACATTAAGTGGCGGATTTAAAGGAAATCCATGAAGATGAAGCAAGTAAGCCCATTGTATCAAGCGTGCCCTCTGAGTTACTGGCATTCCTAAATATGCACCGGGCAATGCTGGCAGTAGTGCAGCAAATACAGGGTTTCTATTAATAAAACCCTGGACTGGAATGTTACCACTCGGGGCAGGCGACCAAAGTATTATGAGATTAAACTCCCAAATAGGATTTCCATCACGATAAATGCGAATTCTTTTTTTAAATCCTGCAACATTAAAGCCTGTAACTGTATAGCCCGCAGAAATCAATGAATCCAGTAGCCACTTGGCAGCAGAAACACTAGTGCCATTGGTTATCCTTCCCTTACCACCACTTGTCACATAGATATTCAACAGTTTTTGGAAATTGCTTTTTAAGTCAATCACGCCATTGAAAACAAGCGGTGTCAAGTCTTTGTCTGAAGCGCTTTTTCCTTTTCTATTTATTTTTCTAAGAATATCAGTTACACCAAAATCAGCTTTTGCAAGTAGTTGGAAAACATCATGCTCCGTTGCTGATGCCCGTAATGAAATGCTGCTCAAAAGCAGCCAGAAACTATTATCGGTGCTACCGTAAAAGAACTCTTTATTACCGCCCACCCTGACTCCATTAACAACATCATAAGTTGGAAAGGTGCCTAGAAAAATGGATTCTGAATTCTTTTAAGGTAAATAGCCAAATGATTTATCATTTATAAACCACTGAGTTAAAGGGGGCAATGGTGGCAGAATGTTGTTGCGCCATTTACCGGATACGAAGGGATGTTGCTCAGCCATAATTTTGGGCAAGGAGATTTTTCAGTTCCTTGCCAACCTCTTGTTAAATGTCATGCCAATTCTTACATTTTCTGAATTCAAAATGATTTTAACTAAAAGGACTAATTTTAAAGATGAAGATAGCAAAACAAATAATACAAAAATCAAAGCAAGCCAATGCTTGGAGCTTGGGTAATCAAGTACTATACGACTTATGTAGTACATATTATCTACATATAAGTGAAAAAGCGATTATCGCTAAAATCTGGCTAATTGGACGAGCTTATGCTGCTGCCATTGAAAGGAGGAAACAAAAAAAAGAACTTAATGATGACTTTTACATTAATGTTGTAGCACCGCGCATCATGCGCAGCAGGCTTGACGACCGTTTAAGTGAATTAAAGCATCATAATGAGATCACAAATGACAACCTGACACTGGTGTTACAAACTCATCATTACCTGATGACAATCTTTCACAAGCTAACTGGCCTTGAGAAGCGGTCTCTTGCCGCTAAGTATCTGCATTTCCATTTGCCACACTTGTTTTACATTTATGATAGTCGGGCTGCCTCCGCACTGAATGAGTTTACCCCAAATTTAAAGC
>JBBRFP010000123.1:0-6087 GCA_038241465.1 Cytophagales bacterium
TTCCTTCCTTAGATTCAGAAGTCCCCACTGATTATTCTGGCGATAACCTGTTATCTGACCGATGACAGAAAAATTTCCGTCTGACCATCCGAGTGCATCAAAAGACGCAGGTAGGATAATCGCGCCTTGCTCATCTTTAAGTCCAAACTTTCCGTTTTGTTCGAAGCGTTCGTAGTCCGTTGCAAATAACGAGAAGCAAATCGTTGTAAAAATAAATGTCAGCACGCTCCGGATCATCAATCAAAGTTACAGCGCAGGAGATATAAATTTTGTTTCAGAGACAAAATCTTTCTTTCGTTGCCGCAGCGCCTTGATATTTTGCCTGCCTTTGCCAGCAAAAAGATCACTTGCGGCTTAGCGACGTCAGCATTTATTGGCGGACTTTGCGAGAAACTCACCATGCAATCGATTTAATTACCACAATCGACATCGATATATAGTGGGGAATTTTTCTGAACTTTACTCCGTTGTATTTCAAATCCAGAAAAAAACTCGAAATGTATATAGAACAGCTCTACACGAATTGCCTGGCCGAGGCCGCCTATTATATAGAGTCCGAAGGAGAAGCGGCGATTATAGATCCGTTGCTGGAGACCGAGCCTTATATCTCGCTCGCAAACGAACGCGGTGCTGTTATCAAATACGTCTTCGAAACTCATTTTCATGCTGATTTTGTTTCGGGTCATATTGATCTCGCAAGGAAAGTAAATGCGCCGATTGTTTACGGCCCATTGGCCAATCCCAAGTATAAGGTTATAAATGCAAAGGATGGGCAGGAGTTTAAACTTGGAAAAATAACATTGCGTGTACTACACACCCCAGGACATACACCTGAATCATCCTGTTATTTGTTATTAGATGAAAAGGGAAATGAGCACGCTGTATTTACAGGCGATACACTTTTCGTAGGTGATGTCGGTCGCCCTGATCTCTTGGATGGTATTATAAGTCAGGATGATCTTGCTGGTATGTTGTATGATTCACTCAACACGAAGATAAAGACTCTCAAAGATGAGACGCTGGTTTATCCGGCACACGGTCCAGGCTCAGCCTGTGGTAAAAATATTGGCAAGGAAACTTTTTCAACGATCGGCGAACAAAAGAAATTTAATTACGCCCTGAAAAATCAGTCACGGGATGCTTTCATTAGCCAACTGACAAGTGGCATACTTCCTCCTCCCGCTTATTTCTTTGAAGACGCACGCATTAACAAAGACGGCTACGAGCCTATCGATGAAGTGATTTCCGCGAACACAATTCCACTAAGCTTAAAGGAATTCAAATCAGCGATAAAAACCGGCGCCGTTGTATTGGATGTACGAACCGCCGATGAATTTGAAAAAGGACACGTTCCCGATGCTATCAATATTGGATTGAATGGGCAGTTCGCTGTCTGGGTTGGCACGTTGATTAGTATCCGTCAGCCGCTTGTGCTGGTGACTGAGCTTGGAAAAGAATCAGAAACGATCCTTCGTCTTGCAAGGGTGGGATATGAAAAAGTGCTGGGCTATCTCAATGGCGGAATTGCATCATGGGATGGTGACCTGAGCACGGTACATTCAATCACAGCCGATGATCTGAAAACAGAGCTACAATCTGGTGCCGAAGTATTAGATGTGCGTAAACCTGGAGAATGGGCAACAAGCCACTTGAAGGCAGCGAAGTTTGTGCCGCTGGCAGACATGCCTTCAAATATCAATGACTTGGATAGATCGAAGCATTACATCGTTCATTGTGGAGGAGGCTACCGCTCGATGACTGCGATCTCGTTGATGAGAAGAGAAGGTTTTATAAATCTTACGAATGTGTACGGAGGATTTACGGCAATGGTGAATGCAGGATTGGAGGTTGTGACGGAGGATGTCGTGCCTGCGTGATAAGTAGTTTAGACCATCGCTGAAAAGTAAAATGTAGATGGTAAGACCAACCCTACATTTCACTTTTCAAAATTCTGCAAATGAACTTACCCCAACCGTTTCTCCAATCTCACCACATTCTCCACATGCACCGTCTGTGGAAACATATCCACCGGCTGCACAGCAGTGATCTCATACATATCGGATAGAATTTTTAGATCGCGGGCCTGGGTGGCAGGATTGCAGCTTACGTAAACAATTCTTTTGGGTGCAGCTTTCAATAACATCTTGCAGACATCCTCATGCATGCCTGATCGTGGAGGATCTGTAATGATCATTTCCGGATGGCCGTGCTTACTTAAAAAGGATTCGTCGAGAAGATCTTTGATGTCGCCTGCGTAGAAGTCGGTGTTGTGAATGTTATTGATTGTTGAATTGACTTTTGCATCATCGATGGCCGCAGCCACATATTCGAGACCCACTACTTTCTTTGCTCCTGCGGCAATAAAGTTGGCGATCGTGCCGGTACCGGTATAAAGATCATAAACCAATTCATCTCCTTTCAGGTCAGCCATCTGCCAGGCGATTTTGTAAAGCTCAAAGGCCTGCTGAGAATTTGTCTGATAGAAAGATTTAGGTCCGACGCGAAACTGCAATGTTCCACTTCCGTCAGGCTTCTGCATTAATTCTGTGATGTAAGGATTCCCCCTCCAGCAGACAACATCGAGATCAGCAAAGGTATCGTTACGTTTTCCGTTAATGATATAATTAATAGACGTGATTGTTGGGAATCGTTCGGCCAATCCCGAAAGGATTTTTTCCGTCCATTCCATTTTGTCGTAGGTCACCTGGAGAATGACCATCACTTCTCCGCTGGATGCAGTTCGAATAGTGATCGTTCTCAGAAATCCGATTTGTTTACGAAGATCGAAGAATGGAATCTCCTCACGCACCGCAATTTCTTTCACCAAAAGACGAATGTCATTGGAAGGTGCAGGTTGCAGATAGCATTCCGATACATCGAAAACTTTATCATACATTCTTGGAAGATGATAGCCGAGACCCGCATTTCCGAACGATGCTCCGTCTGTCATCTCTTCCCTGGTAAGCCAGCGATTTGCGGAGAAAGTATAATCAAGCTTGTTGCGATAATATTTTTCCTGTGATGAACCGAGAATAGATTTCATCGGTGGCAATGTCAAGCCACCAATTCGTTCAAGATTATCAATGACCTGTTGCTGTTTATACTGAAGTTGAGTCTCGTAATTTATATGTTGCCACGAACATCCGCCGCACATTCCAAAATGAGAACAGAAAGGGGTGGTCCTATTGGGAGAAAGCTGTTTGATCGCAATAACCCGCCCTTCCAGGAACGAGGTTTTGATCTTCGTCAGAGAAATGTCAACCGTATCTCCGGGTGCGCCGCCTGAAATAAAGATCACCCTGCCATCAAGTTTAGCAATACATTTTCCTTCTGCAGCCATCGTTTCCACCTGTATGTCGGTAAGAATATCACCCTTTTTAAGTTGGGTCATGCTGTTTTGGGGTTTAAAGTAGGCATCGATCGGCTGCAATTTTGTCTTGCGGTCGCAATTTACCGAAAGACATTTCAGGACATGCAGTGCTTTATTTATCTTTCGTGTCAACCCTCATGAAAAAAGTCTTCATTTTTCTAATTCTGCTTACTACCCCCCTTTTGGGCAGGGCCTCTCACATTGTGGGTGGAGAGTTTGAATTACTCAGGATAGCCGGTTTTCAGTACAGGTTGAACATGGTTCTGTACTTCGATGAGAAGAATGGAAACCAGGGAGCGAAAGACCCGAATGTCACGGTGCGTATTTTCCGTAAGATAGATAACGCGATCATGCTTACGTTGCTGCTTCCACAGTCCTCTCTTTCATCCGTTAATTATACTCAGCCCGCTTGTTCATCAGGTGAGCTGGTTACGAGCAAGATCCTTTACTCGGCGCTCATCACGTTATCGGCTGCGCAGTTCAGCGACCCCGGTGGTTATTATGTATCATGGGAACGTTGTTGCCGTAACTATGGCATTACGAATATCTTCAGCAACAATCCTGCTTTCGGAGGCACATATGCAGGACAAACTTTCTACCTGGAGTTTCCTGCGGTAATGAAAGACGGACAACAGTTCGTTGATTCAACACCACGTTTATTCCCTCCATTAAATGATTATGCTTGCCCTGGCAGACCTTACTATGCAGACTTCGCCGGAACAGACGATGATGGCGATTCATTGGTCTACTCATTAACAACGCCTCTTAACACCAAGACCTCTGACGCAGTACCACCGGGAAACGTACCACGGCCCGGGCCTTATCCGCTGGTTTCGTGGCGACTGCCCTTTGGAATCACCAATATTATTAATGGTGCACCCGATCTGAAGATCAGTCAGGATGGTTTTCTGACGGTGACGCCCACTATCCAGGGACTGTTTGTGTTTGCAGTAAAAGTGGAAGAATTCAGAAATAAAGTGAAGATTGGAGAGACGCGTCGTGACTTTCAGATGCTGGTCGTTGACCAGTGCAGCAGTGCTGTTCCTCCGCGGATCGTTGGTAAGAAATTAAGTGATGCCACCTACACCGGTGAAAATAACTGGACTGTTTCTTTTGATAACACGGTTACGGATGGAAACCGTTGTGTTATGGTCCAGGTGTCCGATGAAGATTCAAAGAGTGGCCTTCCCCGTGATTTGTTCACAGAGCAGATCAGGATAAAAGCTATCCCTCTTAACTTTAAAGCAAATCTGGCTGGCATCCTGCCGACCATTACCGCTGCAACCCTGAGTAACGGAAGCACAGCCGAGTTTACCATCTGTTTTCCCCAGTGTCCTTATTTAACGGGAGGTGATCCTGTAATTGGAATTGTAGCGTTGGATGATGCGTGCAGCCTGCCCCTTGGCGATACGCTGAAGATCACGCTTCATGTGGATGCACCCTTCAACACCAAGCCGAGGTTTGTAGTCCCGGCGGTGAGCCCTGTCAGTTCAACACTCAATGAAGGAGATCAAAGTGCATGGCCCTTTCAGGTAATCGATCATGATGGCGATCCATTGATCATATCGGTGTTGACCAATGGTTTTGCCTTGGCAGCAGCGGGGATGACATTCAACACTTTTCCACAAACTCCGGGTAATGCTGAGGGAGAATTGAAATGGAATGCGTATTGCGACATCTTTGATTTTACACAACGAACGGCTTTTCAGGTAACGATTCAGGTGGAGGATCAGGATAAATGTTTGATACCCAATCCTGCGAGGGCAGTATATAACCTCAATGTGATATTGCCAGGAAATGCGAGTCCAACGATCGATACGGATCTGACGCCGGCAGTTAGAGAACGAAGAGTAACCGGGGTCACCCGACGCATTGATGAGTCGTTGAATTTTAAAGTTACTGGTAAAGATCTTATTGATAACGATGTGCTTGAGCTGACAGGGAAAGCGGTGGGTTTTACTTTCGCTGATTACGGCATATCCATCAATCCAACCGCTGTTACTGCAAACGGGACTGTCATTTCGAATTTTGGATGGGATGTAACGTGTAAATCTGTGGATCTTAAGAAAAGAGATACGTTTGATTTCCAGTTTATTGTTGTTGATAATAAGAATAAATGTCGCATCTATAAGGCAGATACGGTAGACGTATCGTTGAAGATCCTTCCACCGCTAAACGCTGCACCACAGTTGACGATCACGAATCAGAATTCAACAGCAACAACCCTGAGCAGTGACAACAAAATTTCAATGATCCTGGGAGAAAACGTGCAGTTGTTGCTCACGGGCAGGGATGCCGATGTTATCCCTGGCAAGGACAACCTGAAGCTCGATCTTGTAAAGAAAGACGGAACGGTGCCACCGGATGGATACTTCTTCACGCCTGTTGCCGGTACCAGTCCTCTTCAGACCGCGTTCAACTGGAACCCGGACTGTACCATCTTCAAAGACAATGTGTATGATAATGAGTATTCATTCACCTTCCTCCTCACCGATGATCATTGCATCACTGCGAAAAAAGATTCTATTGTTTTCAAACTAAGGATCAAGGATGTTAACGGATCGGACAGCGAGTTCATACCGCCCAACTTCTTCTCACCTAACGGAGATGACATCAATGACTATTTTGCCATGGAAATGAAAGATGGTTCGACAGGAGAACTGAGAAATATTCTACCCCTTGATAATTATATTTCGAGATTTGAATCCATTCGCATC
>JBBRFP010000124.1:0-6062 GCA_038241465.1 Cytophagales bacterium
AAGGAAGATAAAAAATTCTACTCCGGTAGTATTAGCAGCGTGACTTGAAGCAAATCCATAAAGCCCGCCCCGATATCCATCCACCAGGTGAATTAGTCCCTGAAGCGATGGCTGGTGTGAAGGTCTTAACCTATGAAAGAATGGTTTCATGATCCCTGAAGTAATTTGGTCGGCCAACAAAATGGTAAGGGCAATACCCGCCATGATCAACCATCCCTCTCTTTTGTAGTTTTTAAATATTAGAAAGATAAGAATGAGGTACAAAGGAATCCAGAATTCAGTCTTCGTAACCAGCAGTACAATGGGATCAAGCCATTCCGTGTGAAAACTATTTAAAAACAATAGTAGCAGTTCATCCCATTCCTTTAGTTGATAGAGCATAGATCAGAGTCTAATGGTTTCTTGCAAAGCCGATATCTCAAAGCTACTTCTTTGTCATTGACGTTGCGTTCTCCTCGGGAATCATTTTTCACAAAATGCAAATTCTGTGGTTTTAACTAATGGTGGAATGACCTATACTAATTATATTTAGTGCCTAAATTGGCTTTATTCTATGGAACATTATGACCTCGTCGTGATTGGCGCTGGCCCTTCCGGCTTTGCCGCGGCTATGCGTTCAATTGACTTCAAAAAGAAAACCTTGCTGATAGAAAAGAACCGTGTGGGTGGGGCAGGTGTTACCAATGGGGCACTATCCTCGAAAACGTGGTGGGAACTCTCGCGCGAAGTTTCTGCCTTTAGAAAAGGCCTTCAACGCTATAACATCCCTGTTCCCTCGGTTGGATATGCAGAAGTTCATGCAGAAGTTCAGCGAGCTGTACAGGAGCGAAAAGAACTTCTTGAAGAACAGATGGATTTTCTAAAAAATGAATCGCAGCATCTTTTGGCATTTAAAAAAGGTGAGGCTCGCATTATTAGTCAAAATGAAATTGAGATTATAAATGGAGCTCAAAAGGAAATTGTTAAAGCCGATTTCATTGTGCTGGCTACCGGCAGTCGTCCGCGGTACCTGCCCGAATTACCAATTGATGAAAAAATCGTCATGACCAGTGAGGGCATCGAATCGATGACAGATTTTCCTGAAAGCATGGTGATCGTCGGTGCTGGAGTAATTGGTTGCGAGTATGCTACTATTTTTAGTGGCTTTGGTAAAACGAAAGTTCATCTCATTGATAAAGGTGATAGAATTCTTCCGGTGGAGGATGAAGATGCAGTTCGCATCATCGAACGCAACATGGAAAACAACGGTGTGTTGATTCATCGCAATTCCAGATTGGTAAGAATGACGATTATAAACAATCGTGTTGAGTATGAGCTTCAATACACCGATGGCTCTCATCAGATTTTTAATGTCGAGAAAGCACTCGTGTCAGTGGGTAGGGTTCCTAATCTTGAAGGGCTTTGGGGCGACCAGGTTGGGATTAAGATGTCGAATCGTGGTATTGAAAATAGTGATACACAGACCAGCGTTCCGACCATTTACGCGGTAGGGGATCTTACCGCTGATATCTCGTTAGTAAATGTAGGTGAGCTTGAAGGTCGCTATGCTGTGGAACATATTTTTGGTAATCCAAAACGAAAATTAGTTTATGAAAATATCTCCACGATTATGTTCCTTAATCCTGAAGTGGCGGGAGTTGGTTTGAATGAAACGCATGCGAAAGAATTGAAGATGGACTATAAAGTTGTGACATTGGAATACAGCACGATCACCAGGGCCATTGCCAAACGCAATACGCAAGGCTTCATCAAGTTGCTCGTGACCAACGATGATGATATGAAGATTCTAGGCATGCGTGTCGTTGGAAACAATGCGTCAAGCGCCATTCAGGCGGTGGCATTGTTGATATCTATGAACAAAGGAATAGAGGAGTTGGCAGAGTGTGTTCATCCACATCCCTCCATTACCGAAGGGATTCAGGAATGCGTACGAATGTTGATGGGTAAGTCGCTATTAAAACCTGCTGCGTTGAGTGGAAGGCTTTCCTGCAGGAAGTACGTAGGCGGAAACTATCAGGATATTTCGTTTTGAAAGAGGCAGGGTGATTATTGACTAACGTTACTAGACGATTTCTGCGTAGAGCACATATAACGTGTTTTCATTGATCGAAGCAAGATTATTGTCATGACCTTTTTGATCAAAATTTAGCGGTTTTTAAAGCGCTGAACTTCAATAGATGCCCTATTGGAAACGGGCTAGGAAGCGACGTGTGCCTTTTTCACCTCAAGCGATGTCAACGTGCCTCGTGAAATAGACAAGTAATGATCTTCGTTATCGGTTATATTTTTATGAACTGCTCGCTTAGTAATTTGGAGCGTCTCTATTGACAGATAACTCTTTAAACTTTTATTCCTTCTCTGGATGCCGTGCCTTTAGCACTTTGACAACATCTTCCAGATTATAATTCTTTGCGGCAAGCAATACCAGATAATGGTACATCAGATCGGCCGCTTCACCGAGAAACTTTTCGCGGTCGTTGTCTTTTGCTTCGATTACAAGTTCAACAGCCTCTTCACCGACCTTTTGAGCGACTTTATTAATTCCACTATCTAAAAGGCGATTGGTGTAGGATCCCGCCTTTGGATTCTTCTTGCGTTCCTGGATGACGTCGTCCAGGAAACCAATTCCCGGTTTTTTATTTTTTTCCTGAAAGCAGGTATCGGCTCCTGTATGACATCCCGGCCCTTTAGGTTTTACCCTGATCAGCAACGTATCATTATCGCAGTCAGTAATAATTTCTACAAGCTCGAGAAAGTTACCGGATGTTTCTCCTTTGGTCCAAAGCCGTTGCTTGGATCTGCTGAAAAATGTAACGCGCTTGTCTGTTTTTGTTTTAGCCAATGCTTCTTCGTTCATGAAGCCAAGCATCAACACCTTTTCTGTGCTAGCATCCTGTATGACGCAGGGTATCAATCCATTTAATTTTGCAAAGTTCAGTTCTTTTTCCAAGATCAGGGGGGTTAGCGAATGGGAAGAGAATTATTTCTAAGAAAAGTTTTGAGTTCAGGGATTTTAATTTCACCAAAATGGAAAACACTTGCTGCCAGTGCTGCATCGGCACGTCCTTTTAAAAATACGTCTTTAAAGTCCTCCGGTGTACCGGCGCCTCCGGAGGCAATTACGGGTATCGATAACAGTTGGTTTAATGTTAGTAATGGATCAATGGCGAAACCTTTCTTCGTTCCATCGTTATCCATGCTAGTAAAAAGGATCTCACCTGCACCACGTTGTTGCCCTTCTTTTGCCCAAAGGAAAAGCTCTCTGTCGGTAGCGTTGGTACCACCGTGTGTATGAACCATCCACTTGTTTGCGACTTGTTTTGCGTCGATGGCCAGTACGACAAATTGTGAACCAAACTCCTTTGCAAGCTCATCGATCAGACCGGGATTGCTGATGGCGGCAGAATTGATGCTCACTTTATCTGCACCCGCTTCCAGCAAAGGCGCGACATCTTTAACGGCGCTGATTCCACCGCCCACTGTAAACGGTATGTTGATGTGCTTTGCAATTTCTTTGACAAGCGATGAGAACGTCTTTCTTTCTTCAAGGGTGGCGCTGATGTCGAGAAAAACGAGCTCGTCTGCCCCCTGACTTGCATAGAGAGATCCCAGCTCAACTGGATCACCTGCATCTCGTAAGTTGATAAAATTTGTTCCCTTGACCGTCCGGCTATTCTTAATGTCCAGACAGGGAATAATTCTTTTAGTGAGCACGCTGTATTTTATTTAATTCAGCCAGTTTGATCTTACCTTCGTAAATAGCCTTGCCAACAATGACGGCATGTACTTTCAGATACTTTAACTCTAGTAAGTCTTCTACTGAACTGATTCCACCACTTGCCGTGATCTTTAGCTCCGGGAAACGCTTCTTTAATTTTTTATAAAGACCAAAATTGGGTCCTGCCATCATACCATCGGTGTTGATGTCAGTACAGGTAATATACTGCAATCCGTCTTTTTCAAGTTTTGTGACAAGGTCATAAATGGTAATGTCTGAGGATTCCTGCCATCCCGTAAGCTGGATCTTTTCATTTCGTACGTCTGCACTCAATATGAAATTATCACTTCCGAATTTTTTTATAAATCCGGCGAATACGTCTGGTTGTTTAACCGCCAGGCTGCCAATGTTAATCTGTTCAATGCCCATATCCAGAAGCAATTCAACTTCTTCCTCGGTTTTGACACCACCGCCAAAGTCGACTTTCAAGGCCGTCTCCGCCTGAATATCTTCAATGATTTTCCAGTTAACTACTTTTCCTTTTTTGGCTCCGTCAAGATCGACAAGGTGAAGATATTCAAGGTCTGCATCTTCAAATTCTTTCGCGACTTCGACCGGATCTTCACGATAGATTTTCATTTTACCGTAGTCTCCCTGTGTGAGACGTACGCATTTTCCGTTGATGATATCAATTGCAGGAATAATTCTCATACGAACCTAAATGTTTAAGAAACTTTGAAGAACCAGGACTCCGGCTTCTGCTGATTTCTCCGGATGAAACTGTGCGGCATAGAAATTATCTTTCCTTAAGGCAGCGCTAAAGGGAACTGCATAATTAGTTTCGGCCACTGTGTGAGAAGTAACCGGCACATAGTAGCTATGGACAAAATAGACATACTTGTTTTCAAGTGATAGCGGTAGCCAGTCTCTTGTCTTTTCCAACGAATTCCATCCCATGTGAGGGACCTTCAGGTTTTCGCCCTTAAACAGTTTCACCGTCTCGTCGAAGATCCCCAGGCAAGCGGTATCATTCTCTTCTGAATGTTTGCACATCAATTGCATGCCGAGGCAGATACCCAGTACGGGTTGTTTCAGGTCTCTGATCACGTCGTCAAGCTTATGATCTTTCAGATACTTCATGGTTGAACTTGCTTCTCCCACCCCCGGAAATATTACCTTATCCGCGGATCGCAACTCTTCTGTTGAATCGGTAATGGAAAAGTCAACATTTAATCGTTCGAGGGCAAAGGCCACCGATCGGATATTACCTGCATTATATTTTACGACGGCAATTTTCATAGAACGCCTTTCGTGCTTGGAAGTAGATTCGTACCATCTGATCTCACGGCCATTCGTATTGCTTTCGCAAACGCTTTGAACACTGCTTCAATTTTGTGGTGCTCAATTTTTCCTTCTGCGCGGATATTCAGATTGCATTTTGCCGTATCGGAGAAGGATTTGAAAAAATGAAAGAACATTTCCGTGGGCACGTCTCCGATTTTTTCGCGATTAAATTCAACATCCCATTCAATCCAGGGACGTCCACCAAAGTCGATTGCTACCTGAGCGAGGGCATCGTCCATCGGCAGGCAAAATCCATATCGCTCGATTCCTCGTTTGTCGCCCAGGGCTTTTAGAAAGGTTTCGCCCAACGCAAGCCCCGTGTCTTCGATCGTGTGATGCTCATCAATATGGAGATCTCCTTTTACGCTCACCGCCAGGTCCAGGTGTCCGTGCCGGGCTAATTGATCCAACATGTGATCAAAAAACCCGAGGCCTGTCTTTAAGTTTGATTGACCGGTTCCGTCAAGATTAAGCTCAATGTGTATCGCTGTTTCTTTTGTCGTGCGTTGTAAACTTGCTTTGCGCAAGGAAACCGTCAGGAATTTTCCAATCTCATCCCATGACTTCGTCACGAGTGCACAATGATCGGATAGTCCCGCTGCTTCGAGCTGATCTTTTATTTCAGGAGTGCCAATGAGAATTCCTCGTGCGCCAAGATTTTTGGCTAACTCGACATCGGTGATCCTGTCACCAATAACAAAGGAATTGGCAAGGTCGTAGTTTCCTGAAAGATACTCCGTCAGCAAGCCTGTGCCCGGTTTGCGCGTAGGCAGATTTTCATGCTTGAAAGATTTGTCGACAAAGACTTTGCTAAAAGCAATACCCTCGTTTTCAAAAGCTCTGATCATCTTATTCTGCGCTGGCCAAAAAGCTTCTTCTGGAAACGAGGAAGTGCCAAGTCCATCCTGGTTGGTGATGATGACCAGCTCAAAAGCGGAAGAGGCCACTACACGACCTAATGCGTTAAATACTCCTGGAAAATATTCTAACTTTTCAAGAC
>JBBRFP010000125.1:0-5985 GCA_038241465.1 Cytophagales bacterium
GCTCTTTCCAAGGTGTTCATTTGGATAACCAATGCGTGTATCCATGCCCGTCATGTATTCGACAAGGTGCTTCAGGCTGTTAAGCTGCGAACCACCACCGGTGATCACTATTCCACCCGCCAGACGATTTTCAAATCCACAGCTGATAATTTCAGTATGAACCATTTCAACAATCTCCTCCATGCGTGCCTGAATGATATTTGAAAGATTCTTTACAGAGATCTCTTTTGCAGACCGGTTGCGAATTCCAGGGATTGAAACAATCTCATTTGGACTTGCCTCCTCGGCAATTGCCTTACCGAATTTTGTCTTCAATTGTTCTGCTTGTTTCGCCATTACACTCAGGCCTGTTTGAATATCATTGGTAAGAATATTCCCACCGAATGGTATTACAGAAGTATGGCGAATGATGTTGTCATAGAAAATGGCCACATCCGTAGTACCGCCACCGATGTCGATCAGACAAACGCCAGCTTCTTTTTCTTCATCGCTCAAAACCGCAAGGCTCGATGCAAGTGGCTCTAGAATCAAGTCCTCAATTTCAAGCCCGGCACGGCGAACACATTTATTGATATTATTGATCGCACTAGTTTGTGCCGTGATAATATGGAAGTCGGCTTCAAGTTTGACGCCACTCATTCCAACCGGATCTTTAATTCCTTCTTCATAGTCCACGGTGTAGTCCTGCGGCATTACGTGAATAATCTCGCTGCCTGGAGGAATCACGATTCGATACATGTCTTCGGTAAGACGACTTACATCTTCGATGCTTATCTCATCGTCATTTGATGTACGGGTAATGCTGCCATGATGAACCGTGCTGCGGATGTGTTGTCCGGCAATACCAACATTCACAACCCCGATATCAATACCTGACATGTCGCTGGCTTCTTTTACCGCCTTTTCGATAGCGAATACAGTTTTATCGATGTTTGTAACGATGCCTTTGATGACACCTTCAGACTCAGCTTTTCCCATGCCGAGTACTTCAAGTTTACCGTACTCATTCTTCCGGCCGACGATCACGCAAATCTTGGTTGTTCCAATGTCCAGCCCGACAACTATTTTTTCGTTTCCCATGGTTGTAATCTTTATAGTGGTTGTATTCTAGTGGTTAATATATTTTTATAATAAGGGTATTCGTTCTATAATGTTGCAGGTTGCAAGGTGCAAGCACCAGCCTCCTAAAACTTGTAACGGGTGCTAGCGTTGTCACCAAAAATTGTTCGAGTAGATTGAGTAGCTCTTTCATCTTTATTCTGCAATTACCTGTCCTTCATATTTTAAATTCACGCGGGCATATTTTGTCCAACCCTTTTGAGGAAGAACTTCTTTATAAAAAACCATAAGCTTCTTAAACTTAGACTCAAAGTTTTCTGTCGTTCCAAACTCAACCAATTGGCCTGTTACCTGTGGATAGATGTTGATCTCTCCATGATTGTTAATATCCATTTGCGCGATCTGCGCTTTCCAAAAGCGATCTTCATTTATAAATTCAATCATCTCCATCAACTTCTTTCCTTCATCAAATTTCATCATGTCACCCTTCTCAAGCATTTGCTTCACATATCTTCCGCTGATGATCATTACACGGGTAGTGAATTTTTCTGACGTACTCATGATGATCCCTTCTTCAGAGATATATGCATCCGGAGCGTCTTCTTGCACAATCCTGGCGATTGGTCGTCTCATCTCAACGCTTACAATAAGATTCCCTTTGAGATCTCCGTATAATTCCGCTTCCTTGATGTGCTTGTCATATTTTAATTTCTTCTCAATTGCCTTGAGATTGATCCTCGCAATGCTTGTACCCCTTATCGACTCACCGCTTGTTTCAACCAGACGGAGAATATCAGCCTCATCGAGAAAATGGTTATCATTAATATTTTCGATTTCAACAACGATGTCCTTGCACAGGGCATTGCTCTGCTTGCGTTCGCTGAAGGCAATCAGGAACGAAAGGCCGATGAGCGCCACCGCGATCTTAATCTCTTTGCGTATGTTCAGATTAAGCTTCATACTTTCTAATTAACATTTCCTTAATTGGCTTTACCATTGTATCGATATCACCGGCTCCGACGGTGGCAATCACTTCGTGGTCGAGCGCCTCAATCGTTGACACCAAATCCGCCTTGCTGCTTGACACTTTAATAGAGCTTGTGACATTCCTAAAAATAATATCCGACGTAACTCCTGGAATTGGCAGCTCGCGCGCCGGATAGATATCCATCATGACAACTGTATCTGCCAGGCTGAGACTTTTCGCAAAACCTTCAGCGAAATCGCGGGTACGTGTGTACAAGTGCGGCTGGAAGATCACGGTTAGCTTTTTACCGGCATATAGCGCCTTAAGTGATTTAAGGAATGCCTCTATCTCCGCCGGGTGATGAGCATAGTCGTCGATAAAAACACATTTCTTGCCCTTTAAAATATATTCAAATCTGCGCTTCACGCCTTTGAACGAAACAAGAGCTTCCTTGATGATTTCATCACTCACTCCCACCTGCTTTGCCGCAATACTTGCCGCAATAGCATTCTCAACATTATGAAAACCAGGGACGCCAAGCTGAATGTTTTCAATCTTCATGTCATTGCCATGAAGATTGAATGTAAAAAATCCACCCGTGGTGGTTAGACTACTGGCAAAAAATTGTCCCTGATCAATACTGTATACTTTTCTCGTAATTTCCTTATTAGCGTCACCCAGTGATTCCACCGATTTGTGAATGATCAGGGTGCCCTTCTTATCTATCTGCTTAATAAAATCACGGAAGGAAGTAAGCATACTCGCGTGATCTCCATAAATATCGAGGTGATCAGGATCCGCCGAGGTCACAACAGCGACATCCGGGAATAGGCGCAGGAAAGATCGGTCAAATTCATCTGCCTCCGCGACTACGATCGTTTCGCTATTTACTTCGCCCTGCATGACAAGATTCGAATCATAGTTCGTTGTGATCCCTCCAAGAAATGCAACCATATCTTTTCCCGCCACCATAAGAATATGAGCAATCATCGAAGATGTTGTCGTCTTTCCATGGGTGCCCGCAACAGCAATTGTTTTGTAATCTTTAGAGAGCAAGCCTAATACCTCCGACCTCTTGAGAATCGTAAAGCCCAGACCTTTCAAGTACAGATACTCTTTGTGATCCTTTGGAATAGCAGGAGTAAAAATTACAAGTGTCTTTTCCTTTGTCAGATATCCTGGAATAAATTCAACCTTATCGTCAAAATGAAGTTCCATTCCCTCCTCCATCAGTTCGTGCGTCAACGGCGTCGGCGTTTTGTCATATCCGGCAACGCGCAGCCCCTTCCGCCGGAACCAGCGTGCCAGCGCACTCATGCCGATGCCGCCGATGCCCAGAAAATAAATACTGTCGTAGTCGCTGAACTTCACACTAATAATTTTTCAATTTCAATTACTATTTCTTCCGCTGCCCTTGGCTTACCCAAACGCGCGATATTTTCACTCAATTCTTCACATTGCTTTTCATCGTGCAGAAGCTTGATCGCCCTCTGCACCAACTCCTCTTTTGCTGACTGATCCGTTACAAGAATCGCGGCATTTTCATTTACCAACGACATCGCATTCTTGGTCTGATGATCATCCGCAACGTTTGGAGACGGTACTAACACGGCGGGCTTTTTTGCCAGGCATAATTCCGAAATTGATAGCGCACCAGCACGAGAGACCACTACGTTAGCAGCGGCATAAGCAAGATCCATTTCCTTCAAAAAGTCATAAACACGGATGCTTCGCAAATCCTTGTCTGCAACCTTAGTTTTTACATTTTCATAGTAAGCTTTTCCAGTCTGCCAGATCAATTGCACATCCGACGCAATTAACTGATCCAGACCCGCCAGAATGCTTTCATTTATCATTCTTGCTCCACCACTTCCTCCCAACACAAGAAGAGTTCGTGAATTAGAATTGAATCCAAAATGACTTAGCGCCTTATCGCGTTTACTTTCAAGATTGATAATGTCTCTTCTCACAGGATTACCTGTGATCCGAACTTTATCAACCGGGAAATATTTCTCCATGCCGGGATACGCTACACAAATGCGTCGCGCTTTGCCAGCAAGCTGTTTGTTGGTAAGTCCTGCATGTGAATTTTGTTCTTGCAGAACCGTTGGCACATTGTAATGTGTTGCAGCCATCATCATCGGTCCGCTTGCATACCCACCTGTTCCAATCGCGATATCAGGCTTGAATTGCTTAACAATGCTTCTCGCCTTGAAATAGCTTGACATAAGCTTAAAAGGAAAAGAGAGGTTCGATAGTGAAAGACTTCTCTTAATGCCACTAATCCAAAGACCAATGATTTTATACCCAGCTTCAGGCACACGCAACATCTCCATCTTTCCCTCAGCCCCAACAAAAAGAATCTCTGCATCGGGATGCTGTTCGCGGAAAGCATTGGCAATAGCAATAGCCGGATACACGTGTCCCCCGGTACCACCACCACTTATAATCAAACGATATGGTTGCTTTGTTATCAAGCTGCTTTTGCTACTTTATCTTTTACTGACTTACTTTCCTTGGCAACCGGTACCGACTCTTGTCCCCAGTTCTCTTCTTGCTCACCGCGACTCACGCTCAGAATAATTCCGACGGATAATCCAGTGAACACCATCGCGGTTCCTCCCATACTAATCAATGGAAGTGGCTGACCCGTAATCGGTCCGAGCCCAACGACGACTCCCATGTTTACCATGGCCTGACAAACCAAATCGAAACTCAGTCCGGCAGAGAGCAATCCTCCGAACGCCCGCTCTGAATTATACGCTGCCTTCATTCCGCGATGAAGCAGAATCAGGTACAAACACAAAACAATCACACCGCCAATGATTCCATACTCTTCAATCACAATCGCGTATACAAAATCAGAGTAAGGATGGGGAAGAATATTGCGTTGATCGCTGTTGCCTGGTCCCTTACCAAAAATTCCTCCCGTGGCTACTGCGATCCTTCCATGCTTTGCCTGAAAAGGAAGTTCAGTACCATTAACGAAACTTAATATTCTATTCTTGGCTGTTTCACCGCGAACACCAAACTTCAAGGCAACCGCACCCGCCAATATTCCAACCAAGACCAACATGGCCAGGTATTTTACGGGCACCCGGCCAATAAACATCACAAGCATGCAGGTTGCAAAGAGCAGTATGGCAGTGGATAAGTTTGTTAACGCGATTAATCCGCAGATAACACCGCACCAAATCAACATCGGTATTAATGAATCCTTTATGTCATCAATATTTTGTTGCTTCTTGGAAAGCATACTGGCGAGATTAATAATCAACGCGAGACTCGCAAAATCTGAAGGTTGGAAAGAAGTTCCGATGATCGGTAACGTGATCCACCGCGCTGCATCATTGATCGTTGTACCGTTGGTAAATGTGTAGATTAGCAAAGGCACGCTAACCCACAATGCCAATCGGGATATCTTCGAATAATAACGGTAATCGACCTTGTGCGCCACCCACATTGCGGCAAGTCCAAGGAAAACCATGAACGTATGCTTCACCAGGTACATCTCAGGACTTATCGTGCGCTTATAGGCAAGCGTTCCGATTGAACTATATACCACAAGAATACTGATCATCGACAATGCCAGGACAGCCGCCCAGATCACCGGGTCACCCTGCAAATTTTTGTCAGACCATTCTTTAATTTTTTTCATCGTCTCTAATTTTTAAGACTTTGCATTTTCAACTTCTGCTTTTACCTTCAACACCGCTTCCCTAAACTGATTGCCCCGATCTTCATAATTGTTAAAAAGATCAAAACTTGCGCAGGCCGGTGAGAGTAGTACTACATCACCTTTCTGTGCTGATTGCAGCGCCATCTGCACCAACTCGGTAACACTTTGCGTTTCCATTATTTTTGGAATACTCTTTCCAAAAAATTTCTTAAGCTTCTCGTTATCTTTTCCGAGGCAAATAAGAGTCTTTACCTTTTTTTCAACCTCCGCTTTGATAAGA
>JBBRFP010000126.1:0-5972 GCA_038241465.1 Cytophagales bacterium
AAACGCTTATTGATCTCTTTTGCTTTGTTACGTGGAACAGCACCAACAATCTCCCACTTCTTTTGCAGGGCAATAACATCGGCCGTCTTTTGATTCCACTCTTTAATTCTGTCTGATTGAAATGCCGAATGTCCGCTGATCTCCGCAATGATCGCCTCTTTCAATTCGAGGTTCTTCGCCCACTCCTGGCTAAGGTTGGCCACAAATACATCACGTCGCGCATACACTGCATCGGATGCCTTCTTGAAACGATCCCATACTATTTCCTTGTCTTCACGTGACACAGGACCAATGTGCTTGTACTCCTCATGCAGCTCATTGAGTTCACGAACCGCCTCTCCTATCCGTTCAATCCCAGCAAGCTTCTCGGCACGCACACACAATTCATTCTTCGCTTCAAGATTTTTCTTGCGATCAAGTTCTTTCAGTTCGAAATAAATATTGCGGTTATCATAGAACCGATCCATCAACGCATGATAGCTCGCCCACAATGGTTTCATGTGGACAAGCGGAACAGGCCCGATGTGCTTCCACTGTTGCTGAATCTCTTTCAGCTTATCAAAACTATGACGGTCGTCTTCACCATCGGTCAGTTTTCTAAGCTCTTCCAGTAAAAGATTTTTCTTTTTGAAGTTATCGTTTTTCTGATCTTCAAGACCTCTGAAATGTTCGGTCTTGCGATCCTTGATTAATTTGTAGTTTGCTTCAAACGCGGAATCGACAGGATCATGACGATAATCAAAGTCATCCGGAGAGCCACCTTCATCAATAAATCGCTTTAATGCTTCAGAACGTTCCTTGTCCTGAATTTCATCGAAACGGTTCTTAACTTCTTTGAGAATGGAATCAGATTTTTTGTAATCTGTTGAGGTCGTAAGTGATTTTAACAGCTCAACAAAATCCTGCTTGCTGAAATGAGAATAGTCTTGAGTAACAGTACCTTCATCCAAGTCCTCGTGTGAGTTATTGGTCAGCATGATTCCTTCATCTTCCAGAACAGCATTCAACTTCTCGACTTCTTCTTTCGCTTCCATTTCCATTTTCTATCGTCTACGTTCCAGATTCTCGGTTCTTTACCCCAAAAATAGCTATTTCAATCAATTCAATCGTGGATCTTTAGGATAATTGGAATAAACAGAAAACCGTCCCCCCATCACCGTGAGCGTCTTTTTCCACATGGCTTCCGGGTCGGTTTCAAAGACCAGGTCCCCGGAGACCTTATCACTTACAATCCACGAATCCTGCTCCAATTCCTCCTCCAGCTGCCCACCTGACCATCCGCTATACCCTAAAAAAAATTTAACGTCTGAATGCGGCATTTGTTTGGTTTCCAGCAGGAAAAGAAGGCGTTCAAAATTTCCTCCCCAATAGATGCCAGCGGCAATCTCCACGGCGTCTTCCAGGGTGGCATTTCGATGAAGATAATGCAATGTATCCTGTTGCACCGGACCTCCGATCATCGCCGGAGTATCATAATCCTGAATGTCTTCCATGACCTCAGACACTGTGACTGTGGCTGGTTTATTCAGTACAAATCCAAAGGAACCTTTTCCGTTATTCTCACACAGCAATATGATCGTCCGCTCAAAATTAGGGTCGGGCAGGTAGGGCTCAGATATTAACAACCTGCCCTTTTCCGGTGATAATTTATTACGGTATTTGAAAAACTCCATATTGTAAAGCTCAATAAACCAATGATTCGCATTACCTCCAAATGAAATGGGATAATTTAACCTGGAGGTGCCGTAAGTGAGGGGAAGAAAGTGGGAAGAAAGTTCAGAGTTCAGAGTTCAAGGTTCAGGGTTCAGAGTTCAGGGTTCAGAGTTCAAGGTTCAGGGTTCAAGGTTCAGGGTTCAAGGTTCAACCAGTTTTGGATTACCTTTGACACGATAACTATAAAAGATGTCCGCACTCGAAGATTTAAGAAAAGAATACTCAATGGCTTCACTGGATGTAGCGTTGGTAACGCCTAGTCCGATCGTTCAATTTGAAAAGTGGTTTTCTGAGGCGATGGAAGCGAAATTGCCGGAGCCTAATGCAATGAATATCGCAACGGTCTCCGCCAACGGAAAGCCTTCATCACGCATGGTACTGTTGAAAGGAATTGAGAATAATCAATTTCTATTCTACTCCAATTATCAAAGCCTGAAAGGCAGAGAGCTGGAAGAAAATCCTGCTTGTGCATTGAATTTTTTCTGGCCTGAGCTCGAACGACAGGTACGAATCGAGGGGCTCGCTGAGCGTGTCTCAGAAGAAAAATCAACTGCCTACTTTCAAAGCCGTCCGAGAGGAAGTCAGATCGGTGCATGGGCATCACCGCAAAGCAGCGTCATCGCCGATAGGACGTTGATTGAAAAACGTGCAAAAGATCTTGAAGAGAAATTTAAGAACTCACCTCACTTGCCAAAGCCTAAGCAATGGGGTGGTTTTTCAGTTGAGCCCTTTATGATAGAATTCTGGCAAGGGAGGCAGAGTCGCCTTCATGATAGAATCGTTTACACGAAAGATAAGAGTGGGTGGAAGATATCGAGGCTGGCGCCGTAGGTCAGAGTGCAGGGTGCAGAGTTCAGAGTGCAGGGTGCAGGGTGCAGAGTGCAGAGTTCAGAGTTCAGAGTTCAGAGTTCAGAGTGCAGAGTGCAGGGTGCAGAGTTACAGCAGATCAAACAGTGACTTCACTCCCACCCACCTTCTCGTCGTGAATCCTTCTCCATGTTCCACTCCTATGGTATGTCCAAACTCAATGGCGCGTGCTTCGAGTAGCTTCTGAAAGCCGGGCTTGGAAATATAGGTCTCTGGTTCTTTGCTAGTGGGATCATAGAATTGTGTTCTGAAGGCACGAACTGCTTCCATCTTTTTTTCCCAGGTACCGGTAATATCTACGACAAAATCAGGAACAACGAACTCACTCTGGATATAGTGATACAGCGCCTTTGGTCTCCATGGGGCTTGCTGCTCTCCGTCAATGGCAGTTTCTACTTTTTTAAGTCCTGACAAAAAACCAGCTTCATAGGCGAGATCGCTTCCTCTTCCATGATCAGGATGACGATCATATCGGGCATTGGCAAGAACGATTTCCGGCTGATATTTTCTAATTGCTTTTACAACTTCCAACTGATGCTCTTTGCTGTTGACAAAGAATCCATCTGGGAGATTTAGGTTTTCGCGCACCGCAAGTCCGAGGATCTTCGCTGCATCGGCAGCCTCTTGATCTCTCGTCTGCGAGGTGCCACGTGTCCCGAGCTCACCTCGCGTAAGATCAACAACGCCAACCTTTTTACCGGCAGCTACATGCTTAATGATCGTGCCTCCACAACCAAGTTCGGCGTCATCGGGATGCGATGCAAGGACAAGGATGTCAAGTTTGATCATGCGTGCTCCAGTTCCCTGGAAGCCATCCAGCGTTCTGCATCAAGCGCCCCCATACAGCCGGTTCCAGCGGCCGTTACCGCCTGACGATACACTCTGTCTGCTGCATCACCTACTGCAAATACACCTTCAACATTTGTCCATGTACTGCCAGGCTTCACTTGAATGTAGCCTGTTTCATCCATCTCCAACTGGTCCTTGAATATTTCTGTGTTGGGCTTGTGACCGATCGCAACAAAGAATCCTTTAATAGCGATCACACGGCGTTCGCCGGTCTTGTTATTATAAATTCTCATCCCGGTAACGTCTTGATCACCAAGTACCTCTTCGGTTTCTGAATTCCATAAGATTTCGATCTTTGGATTATTCTTTACACGCTCCTGCATGATCTTCGAGGCTCTCATCTCATCTTTTCTTACGATGAGATAGACCTTCGGGCAAAGCTTGGTTAAATAAGATGCTTCTTCCGCCGCCGAATCACCCGCTCCTACCACGGCAACATCCTGTCCTTTATAAAAGAATCCATCACACACGGCGCACGCCGACACTCCACGATTCATGAAATGTTGTTCAGAAGGGAGGCCAAGGTATTTAGCAGTAGCACCCGTAGCAATGATCACAGAATCGGCTTCTATCTCATGCACATCATCCACGATGGCTTTCAAGGGGTATCCGGAGAAGTCAACTTTCGTCACTAGCCCATGACGCACACTTGTATCAAAGCGCTCCGCCTGAGCTTGGAGATCCATCATCATCTGAGGCCCGTCTATTCCCTTCGGGTAACCTGGAAAGTTTTCGACGTCACCTGTGATTGTTAATTGTCCACCCGGCTGACCGCCAGTATAGAGGATAGGACTCAGACCTGCCCTTGCGGCATAAATTGCAGCAGTGTAGCCGGCCGGGCCGGAACCGATAATCAGAACTTTTACTTTTTCGTTAGTCATGGAGGTATAACATCAACTGGTATAAAAAAGGTCTCCTTCGAGACCCATTAATTTTCGCCAAATATAAGGCGCCACGGCGCAATTTCTTACCCTAAAGACGAAGAGACGGAGAGTTTCGCAGAGTTTCCGTTCGAAATCAGCGAGCCTCCAAACCGCTCGACCTCCATGGTGAAAGCACCACGCCGCCTGGCGTTGTGACATTCTTAACCAAGGTAAGGCTTCAAAGCTTTACTTCTGGATGTATGCCGCAATCGTTTGATTGCCTTTTCCTTAATTTGCCTCACTCGCTCCCTGGTCAGGTAAAACTTCTCGCCAATTTCCTCAAGGGTCAGGGTATTTTCAAAGTTCAATCCGAAGTATAATATTATCACATCCGATTCGCGCTGGGTCAACGTTGACAATGTGCGCTGGACTTCCCTCCTCAGGGAGTCCGTCATGAGGCCATGATCCGGGGTATCTTCCCCATCATTTTCAAGAACATCCAGCAAACTGTTTTCTTCACCCGAAACGAAAGGAGCATCCACAGAAACATGACGTCCGCTGATCTTCATCGTGGCGACCACTTCGTCGGTTGTCACTTCCAACACTTCCGCCAGCTCTTCAGGAGAGGGCTCGCGTTCGAACTTCTGTTCAAGCTCTGAAAACGTCTTCGATATTTTATTCAATGAACCTACCCGGTTCAAGGGCAGTCGTACGATACGGGACTGCTCGGCCAATGCTTGAAGGATGGATTGACGAATCCACCATACGGCATAGGATATAAATTTAAAACCCCGGGTTTCATCAAAACGTTGTGCCGCTTTAATGAGTCCGAGGTTGCCCTCATTTATTAAATCTCCCAATGATAGCCCCTGGTTCTGGTACTGCTTGGCTACCGAAACAACGAAGCGCAGGTTTGCTTTTGTAAGCTTCTCCAACGCGATCTGATCTCCTTCTTTGATACGCTTCGCTAATTCAACTTCTTCTTCAGCCGATATCAAATCAACTTTACCAATTTCCTGAAGATACTTATCAAGCGACTGGCTCTCGCGGTTCGTGATCTGCTTGCTAATCTTTAGCTGTCTCATCCGGGCATCCTTTATGCTTATGAAAAAACTGAAGCCCTGACACGTCAGAGCGATGGCGAAAAATTAGCAGTAAAAAATAGTTTTTGCAAACGAGCGTTACCTGACACCGCTCTCTTCCCCGTGCCGCAGAAGGGCCGGGATGAGGTAAACAAAAAAGGCCTGCCCGCCTACGAATTACGCAGGCAGGCAGGCCTTTTAAAAACCTTAAGTTGAAAAATTACGCCTGCACCGGCTCGGTCTTGCTCGGTGGCTTAGGCAACAATACTTTTCTTGATAACCGGAATTTTCCAGTTTTCTTATCTACCTCTACTAATTTTACTTTCACTTGCTCTCCTACTTCAAGCACGCCTTCCATGTTTTCGAGGCGTTCCCACTTGATTTCAGAAATATGCAGAAGCCCGTCTTTGCCTGGCATGAACTCAACAAAAGCTCCGAACGGCATGATCGATTTTACAATACCATCGTACACTGTTCCTACTTCAGGAACTGCTACGATCGCGTTGATTCTCTTCAAGGCACCGTCCATCGCAGCCTGGCTGGTAGCAAAAATACTCACCACTCCACGCTTGTCTTTCTCTTCAATCACAACAGTAGC